>CAYFTH010000054.1:0-18618 GCA_964346075.1 uncultured Fluviicola sp.
ACATCCACACTTTGAATCTCTATTTTTCGTTCAATCGCTGCTGCCCTCGAATAAACTGAGTTTTGTACATCATTGGGGTTATCACTTGTTATTTGATCTGCTTCATATTCTCCAAAGGGAACCTGTACGATTGTGAGTTCTCCTCCATTCTCAGCACTACCATTCAAATAAGATCTAAAAATCCCCTTGTCGTAGTTTTTTAAATAATTTTTGAGCGAAGCAATTCGACGTTTTGTAAGGTTCACGTTATAATCGGTTTTGGCCAAAGGACTGGCAAAGCCCTTTATTTTCATTTGGATTTTTCGACCTCGATGTAGTTCTTCCAGGAGTAAATCGCGAAATAATTCTAAATCAGCTACGCCTTGTTTGACATACTCTAAAAAGAAGTCTTCAATATCATCTTTTGCATCTGCCGCTGCTTCTGAACTCAATCCTTCAGCGTACTCTTTTTTATACTTATCAATCATCTCAATGTAGGCATCGTAACTATCCATATAATTGACTTCAGTGGTAGTGTCTCTGGAATTTGGATTTGGTATATCATTATGGAAATATAGCGTTACCGGTAAGCGTTGATTCAAATCGGATAGACTTTCCTCAATGGTCGGTGGACCAGCTACCAATGGTTTTCGGATCAAAAAAATATCACTGCAACATGTCGGGTTCTTGCTGTAGTAGACTCCTCGGCGATTGGAACTAAAAAAAGCCGTATCTTTAGTCTTAGACTTAAAATAATACAAATCATTAGCTGGAGAATTAATCGGTTCCATCAAATTTTCAGGTTTCTGAAAGAAAGTCGTGTAATCCGATTGAAACACGTCATATCCGCCATAACCATTGTTCCAGGAACTACTGAAATACAGTGTTGTCGAGGTAGCATCCCAGTACGGACTTAACTCATTATCAGGAGAGTTCAATCGCTTCACATTGATTGGACGCCTGAATTGATTGCCATCACGAATAAAACTGTACCAGATATCCATTCCACCCTCTCCATCTTTGCGATCAGATGCATAAAAAAGCACCTCCTTCCCTTCCCATTCTCCAATAAACGGCATGGTCGTGTTGGCTCCTGGCTCATTAATAATTGGTCCCAATGTGTCGATCTCTACGAATTGCTGATCTTCAAAGTAAGCTACAGCGATCCTGCAATTATAACCTGATTGCCAATCTTTACAAAGACTGAAATAAAAACGTTCACCATCTAAACTAAAACTACCATTCCCCACGCTAAAGTGATTCCAAAATAAATCTTCAACCAGCTCAGGCTCAGAAAACACACTATCTTCTAATTGAGAAGTATAAAGATGAGTGGAATATGTTGTATCGTACACCTTCTCCCCTTCTCCCGTTGAGTCTGCCTTTAATGCGGAGATCAACAGTTGATCATCAAAAAGTCGATGACCAAACTCGCTATCAACTGTATTTACGGGTTGTGGTAAATGTTCAAATAGTTCTCTAACCGAGTCACCTTTATTTGATCGAGCCCAGATACAGGACCTCACTTCATTTCTACTTTTAAGGTAACGATAGCCCCTGCGATCACTTCTGTATTTCTTTTTGGCCTTCTTAAAGACCGCTAATGCCTCATCGTACTTCCCTGTCTGTTTTAACATCAACCCATGATACAGCAAACTAGATGGATAGATTTCTGCCGCCTCGCGATCATACACTTTTCCATAGTAATAAGCTGCTTTTTCGTAATCTTTATAGGCACGTAAAACTTGAGCATACTCCCACAACGTATTGATTGCGCTGGAGTCAATTTTCATGGCCTTGTTGTAGTACTCTAACGCATAAACGTAATCACCCTCTTTATGTTTTTCACGGGCAAACTCGAGGTATTTTTTCAGTTCCTGCTGTCCCATAGCTGAAAAACTTAAAAAAAGCAATAGGGCTAAATATAGTCTGGACATACGCGATGCTGAATATTATTCGGTTTAAATGTTTTTAAGATATAACGTATACTAATTTCAAATCCTCCCCTTGCTTTACTTGCCAGGTACAATGAAGAAAAGTTAATATCATAGGATATCCCGGCCCACCAGTTTTGGTATTCCATCCCGGCCATAATGTAACCCGCATCTCTACTTCTCAAGAAACCTCCAAACATAATCGATCTGTATTCACCTAATCGATCAATCAGTATGTATCGAGCCTGCGCTCCTAAAATAAGTTCGCGATACTTACCTTGAATATTTAACTGAAAACTCGGTAGCACGTCCCAATCAAAACCAATATCGTAGATCGCACGGGCAAAAAGCGTCGTTCTCAAATCGCGTTTTACTTCATCTCCATGAAATCCCTGATTGGGTCGATTGATGTTAAAAAGTGCAATACCAGCAGTTACATTTTTTCGATCACTCTGCAAAAATTGATAGGTAATACCTGTTCCCCACGTAAAATTTGTTCTTCGCTGCGTTTGAATACTTTCATTGGTTGACAAGTTCGGGTTAAAAAAAGTACCGTTCCACTGATTGTCGAAATTAAATGCATTGGCGTTGAAAGAACGCGTATTCAGTCCAAACTGCAATCCACCGCGAAGTACATGCGTCGAATCACTTGTCAACTTGTGGGTGTAAGCCAGGGAGGGCTGGAATTCGATCGTGCGAAAAGCTCCATCGCCGGCAACATCATTAAAGAAAAAGCCTCCAATGCTAATTTTATCAAATAAGATCTGTTTCGCCTCTGCCGATATAAACTGAGTCTTGAAGGGTACAGTCACACTTCGCCATTGATCCCGAATATTTGCATGAAAGCGATAATCGCCATTAAACATACCTACATTGGCAGGATTCTGAAAAACGGGGTTGTGGTCATATTGGGACCAGTGAATATCTTGGGCGCAGAGATGCAAACTCAGCAAAAAAAGAACCAGTATTTTTAAAATTAATTTCATTTAACGTATTAACGTAACATTTCCCTGGATTAAAAAAGACTGTCCATCAATACAATAGCCATCTAAATAATAATCGTAGACATCAGGGTCCATCGGTTTGCCTTTGAAGGTTCCGTCCCATCCTTTTGACATGTCCGTCGTTTCAAAAACCAATTCTCCCCACCTGTTATAAATACGAAAGACCACCTCTTCTACAATGTCGCTGCGCACATATAATACATCATTCTCCTGGTCGCCGTTAGGCGAGAAAGCGTTCGGTACAAAGACGAACGGTTCATCGCATACAAATTCAAAAACTTCAACAACGACATCCGCTTCTTTTGTACAAATACCATCTGAAACTAACACCGTAAATGTGGTAGTTTCCTCCATATAGGCGGTAGTTGTTTGCTGATTGGGGTTATTTACACCATTCAATGGCTGCCATAAATAATTGTAGCCTGAAGGAGAAGCGTCTAAAGTTACGGTTGTACCAAAAGGAACGTTTTCGTCAGAAGCCTCTGCATTCACCAAGGTTTCATCAATATCAGACACGGATAATAATATTGAATCTAGTATTTGACAACCGTTACTAGCTGTAGCAGTGAGATAAAGGTATTGTGTTTCCTCAGGATTTACAACAACCGAATTGGTTCCTTCTCCACTAACCACAATTGAATCAGGTGACCAATCAAAGCCCGAGAAGGTTATCCCTGAGGTATCACTTTCAGCAGTAATAGTGACGGCATCGCCTAAACAAAGGTTCGACGTTCCGGATAAGTTAATCGAAGCACTTGTGAAATCAACCGCCACACTGTCCAAAACGGAGCAGCCGGCATTAGAAGCCTGGAAATAATAATAACCGTTTACAGGATTTGAAATCGTAACAGTAGAATCAGATAGATCGCTATTCAAAGTGTCTGATAGGTTGGAATCTGACGACCACACGAAAGTTGACGCCGTACCATTTGAATTTGCTGTGAAATTCAGTGGCTCAGGATTACACAAAGCAACCGGTGGGATGGCTTCCAAATCAATTGCCGGTGTCACTTCGATTGTAATCTGCGCCGTATCTGTAATCAGACATACCGAATCCGTTACATAAAGATTCACCTCATACGTTCCAGGTGTTGCATAATTTACAGTGGGTTCAAATGTAGTCGAGTCTAGATCGCCATTACCAAAGTCCCAAACATAACTATCAGATTGAGAAGAAAAATTATCAAAAGTTACTTCAAAAGGAGCACAACCAATGTTGTTTTCAACAGAAAATTCAGCGTTTGGAATTAAATTGAAATCAAACTTGAAGACCAATGCATTACAGTTATCTGCCAAATTTTGATTCGACCAGGCTCCTGATGTGGTCGGAAAATCGCTGTTATTACCACATCCTCCACAAACCCCCTGATAAACGACTCCGTTTTTATCAAACCGACTTGTGCCTCCATCAACGTGTTCTTGTGATACAGGACCTCCCATGTAGGTACCGTACAACAAACTGTTAAAATCACGTTCAATAACAATCAAATAAAAATCGAATCCATTCGGAGCTGCAGACTGAAAGGCATCAGAAGTCACAGGCATACCGGACATTGGATTATTTTGTAGAATGTTTGCTCCCCAACCTGAGACGTACATGTTACCACAGATATCAACGAGAAAAGCGGAGGGTGAGATATCAAATGTAGCACTACCACTTCCAAAAACTGTAGATCCCACCAATGTGGATAAGTCGGGCGTTAATTTGGCAATAAATTGGCTCGAATTAGGATTCGAATAGGAAGCGTTTGTCACGGGGAAATTCCCACCGTTGCTTTGACCTACGACAAAAATATTATCCAGGCGGTCAATTTCTACAAAGAAAATCTGATCGTAGTCAGTCATGCCCAGGTAAGTCGATTGTGACAGCGACTGTCCATCAGGAGTGAGCTTCCCGATAAAGCCATCTGTAATACCGCCTCCGTATGCGGACTGATAAGTACCCGCAGTATTCGGCAAATCATTAGAAGAAGTTCCGCCAGCAAATACGATATTAGCACTGGAATCTACTTTCACAGAGTAAACAGCATCATTATTAGTACCACCGTAATAGCTCGACCATTGCAATGCCGAAAAATCATTTTCAATTTTAAATACGACACCATCAGATTGACCTCCCGGAGTCAGTTGAAAAGGGTTCGCTGTAGGGAAGTCAGTAGACCGTGTGCACGATCCTACTATAATATTATTGATAGAATCGAGCATAATCTCGCCACGGAACTGATCTCCATAATTCGTTGTTACACTATCATAAGCTGCAACGTTGGTATAATTCCCTCCTGAAATCAAATAATTTACTCCATCATTTCCGGCACCTCCAACATAAGTTGACCCCATTAAGTTTTGTCCATTTTCTGAAAATTTAGCAACAAAAATGTCAGTCCCCGTATTTCCGAAATCGGTTCCATTAAACATAATTGATAATGGATCTCCACCCGCATGTGTAGTTTGAAATCCGTTGACTATAGGAAAATCTTGCGAAGAAGTCACACCATAAGCATAAATATTGTTGTCGCGATCGCAAATCAACGAGTGCGGCACGTCAGTACCCTGAGTGTTGTCTCCTCCACCGAAAAATGTAGACCAGAGCATCGTTTGTCCGTCAGAGGAATATTTTGATATGAACGCATCCGTAGTGGCAACGCCAACATCTCCCACGGTCATATTTGAGTTAACATCATAGGCGTTACCATCGGGCGTGGGATAATCATTCCCATAAACCATCCCGGCATTATATGCTGTACCATCATAACCGTACGTAGCTGACATCCCAAAATTATCTGATATAGCACCACAATAAGTAGCAAACACCAATGTGGGATCAATAATCAACTGAACACGCTCATTATAGTCACCTAACTCAAACGTAAGATCTTCTCCCTCAACTCTGTAAGCGCAATCAACTTCAACTATTTTACCATTAACGATTTGATAAGCATAAGGCTTCTTCTCAATAATTTTTCCTAATTCACCTTCAACAACAAGTCTCCCTTTTTCATCGACAGACAAACGCTTTTGATTGCCATAATTCAGCTGGATCTGTTCAGGCGATTTTTTTGGACCTACAACAAATTCGTATTTTATTTGCTTTTCCTGCTCAATAAACTTTACATCTATGCCATCGTACATATCGTGCAGTGTAAAATCAACATAGCCACGTACATCTTGCGCCCAATTCTCAGACTCATTTCCTGTAAAATAGTTGTAATAGTGATCTGTTGGTTCAGATTTAGAAACTTCAGTCACATCGTTAGCCCCTTCAAAGTGAAGATTGATTACCTCCTGTTTAAAAAATAATGCTGAATCTTCAGTGGAAACCCTATTGAAGTGCGCATCATTCATCCCGTCATAATCTTGTATATGAAAAAGTATTCGACCGTTTTCTACCCACATATTACCGCTTCCAAAACGATTCATAAAAAAAACATGCTCGGGCCATTGCCCCTTGTTTTCAATGAATGCATGATGCACCGAATGCTGGTGAGTAACTTCTTGAGCCTTAAGCCAACCGCAAACCCCAAAAAGCAACAGTAAAATTACGCGCCATTTCATAATGTTAAAGTTAATGAATTCAGATGAATAGCGGAAATAATAACAAAAGAATTTAGTCTGTGAACGCATTACTGATCTGACACAATACGACATGTTGTCAGTGGATTTATACCTTTTAATCAGAAAAACATGTCAAAATGTGAAATGATGCGGTTGAAAATGTAGGTGGCACAACTCTTGAGAAAGGTGAAGTGAATTAAAATTGGAAAAAACAAATATAGATATGGGAAAAATAATTGGAATTGACTTAGGTACTACCAACTCTTGCGTTTCAGTGATGGAAGGTAACGAGCCAGTAGTAATCACTAATGCAGAAGGAAAAAGAACAACGCCCTCCATTGTTGCATTCGTAGAAGGAGGAGAACGCAAAGTGGGTGATCCAGCTAAACGCCAGGCCATCACCAATCCGAATAAAACGATTTCTTCTATCAAACGTTTTATGGGATCTTCTTTTGATGATGTAGCGAAAGAAGTGAAGCGGATGTCTTATGAAGTCGTTAAAGGTGATAACAATACACCGCGCGTCAAGATTGATGATCGTACGTTTACGCCACAAGAAATTTCAGCGATGGTTCTTCAAAAAATGAAGAAGACTGCTGAAGATTATATTGGTCAGGAAGTTACGGAAGCAGTAGTTACTGTGCCGGCATACTTTAATGACTCGCAACGTCAAGCAACGAAAGAGGCAGGAGAAATCGCAGGCTTAGAAATAAAACGAATTATTAACGAGCCTACTGCTGCAGCACTCGCTTATGGTCTTGACAAAAAGGATATCGATCAAAAAGTAGCAGTATTTGACTTTGGAGGTGGTACGCATGATGTTTCCATCCTGGAACTTGGGGACGGTGTATTCGAAGTACTAGCTACAGATGGTGATACGCACCTCGGTGGCGATGATGTCGATGAAGCTATTATCAACTGGTTGGCAGATGAATTCAAAAATGATGAAGGCATTGATTTGCGCGAAGATCCAATGGCACTTCAACGATTGAAAGAAGCCGCTGAAAAAGCAAAAATTGAGCTTTCTTCAACGACCTCTACTGAAATTAACTTGCCTTATATTATGCCTGTTGATGGTGTACCGAAACACTTGGTGCGCACGCTTCAGCGTTCTAAATTTGAGCAACTGATTTCGGACATCGTGGAGCGTACAATCGCCCCTTGCCGATCAGCACTAAAAAGTGCAGGATTGTCTACAAGTGATATTGATGAAGTAATTTTAGTAGGTGGTTCGACACGTATTCCTGTAATTCAGGATGGGGTTAAGAACTTCTTCAAAAAAGATCCTTCAAAAGGAGTAAATCCCGATGAGGTTGTTGCAATTGGTGCAGCTATTCAGGGAGGTGTCTTGACAGGTGAAGTAAAAGATGTTCTACTCTTAGATGTCGTACCATTATCAGTTGGAATTGAAACAATGGGTGGTGTAATGACAAAACTGATCGACGCCAATACAACAATACCAACGAAGAAATCAGAGGTATTCTCTACAGCGGCAGACAATCAGCCATCCGTAGACATCCACGTATTACAAGGTGAACGGTCAATGGCGGCGGACAACAAAACGCTTGGACGATTCCAATTGACTGATATTCCACCAGCGCGTCGTGGAGAGCCACAAATTGAAGTGACTTTTGATATCGATGCAAATGGGATCATGAATATCTCCGCCAAAGACAAAGGAACTGGAAAAGAACAGTCTATCAAAATTGAAGCTTCTTCAGGATTGAGCGAAGAGGAAATCGAAAAAATGAAAGCTGAAGCTGAAGCCAACGAAGAGGCTGACAAGAAAAAGAAAGAAGAAGTGGATACACTCAACAAAGCAGATTCACTGATCTTCCAAACAGAACGTCAGCTCGAAGAGTACGGAGATAAAATTCCGGAAGAGAAGAAAAAACCTATTCAAGACGCTCTTGCTGAATTAAAATCAGCATATGAAGCTAAAGATGTGGATAAAATCAATGAATCTTCTGAAAAATTAAATACAGTATTCCAGGCTGCTTCTCAAGAGATGTACCAAGACCAGGGTCAAGGTGCACAAGAAGGAGCAGGTCAAGAGGAAGCTGCTTCAGATAACAAAGGTGACGACGAAGTGACTGATGTTGATTTCGAAGAAGTAGATGAAGATAAAAAGTAATTAGCTTGTACATCAATTCTATATAGAAGGTCGCCCTCGTGGGTGACCTTTTTTTGTGGTGCAAAAAAAAGATCTTGATCTACCCTAATGATCTCATCATGAAGCTATTCATGAAACACTCTATTTAATACATGAAAAATATACTACTGAAAAAGTGACTTTTGAATGGCAGAATTTTGAACTTTACACCGCTACATTCTAAAACACTACCTTCCACATTCTCCAAAGGGGAAACCCTAAATTCTGCATAAAAGCAAATTTTTACAATATCGCTATTCAGTATATTTGTCAACATTATTACTTTTACAACTACCAAATAGCTCGATATGATTTACATCGTCATTATTTTAGTCGTAGTTGTGCTCTACGCTGTTTATGCTTATAACAGTTTTGTTCGTACGGAAAATTTAGTGAAAAATGCATTTCACAACATTGACGTAATGCTCAAAAAGCGATACGACCTCATTCCACAACTCGTAAAAACGGTAAAAGGAATCATGAAACACGAAAGAGAAACGTTAGAAAGTCTGGTTGAGTTGAGAACAGCAGCGAAAGAAAAATCTACCAATCGCGATGAAGAAGTTACGCTCAACAATGAGATATCCAAAAAGCTAGAACAAATCCAAATCGCGGTAGAAGCCTATCCGGAGTTAAAATCAAATGAAAATATGCTTCAACTACAGGAAACATTGGTCGATGTAGAAGATAATTTATCGGCTTCTCGGAGATCATACAATGCCAATGTTGCCCGATACAACACTTTATTGAAAAGCTTTCCCAGCAATATCGTTGGGGGGATTTTTGGCTATCGGGAAAAAACAGGTTTCGAAGCTACCAGCGCCGAACGCTTGCGCCCGGATACTCAATTGTAATCCAATAAAACAACAATTATGCAGACGACTGAATCGTTCAAGAACTATTTTCTAACAGATGTTACCCCGCAGCTCAATCGGCTCGAAAAACAACGCAAAGTTGGAAGAACTGTCATTCTAATAGCAATTGCCCTCATTCTAATCATTGGGGTTCATGCAACCCTCTTCTTTTGGCAACACATTGATATACTGTCTTTATTTGAAGAAAAAGATCAGGAAACAATCATCGCCTACCACGCTATTCCAGTGATAATTGTAATCGTTATTCTGGTAGTGTATTTGAAATTTACTCCGTACAAAAAGAACTACAAGGAGCAGCTCATTCGCCCTGTCGTCAATTATATTTCTTCCGATTTTCAGTATGATCCAAAACAACATATTTCCAGCCGACATATCCGTGATTCCAAAACCATCATTTCGAAATTCAACCGACTGAAAGGAGATGATTTGGTAACAGGACAGATTCACGGTCATCCGTTTGAACTTTCAGAAATCAAAGCAGAGTACAAGACAAAGCACAAAAAAGACAACAAAACCAAAACTGTTTTTCATGGCTTATTCTTTCACAGCGAAATCAAAAATAAGTTTGACGGATACGTTTTGCTTCAGCCATATATACCAAGAATACTACAAGGTTTGCGTGGACGAGCAGTCGATTCCGATGTGGTAAACCTATCAGACATGACCATTTCAGAAAAATTTGTCTGTTATTCCAACGACGACATCAATGCCAGAAAAATTCTTACCCCAAAACTGATCGAACGCGTCAATCATTTTTCAGATCACTATAAAAAGCGCTCTCTGGCTATTTCGATCATCGAAAACAAAATTTACGTCGCCATCGATTACAGAAAAAATCTGTTTGAACCAAAATACTTTTCATCGGTCAAAGACCCCAAACATCCCGTAGATTATTATGAAATGATCGTGATTATAACAGGAATTCTGGAGCAGCTTGATCTGGCTGAAGCATCGAATGAATAAATACATTATTCTGGAAATTCAAACCGCAGATACACTCACAACCTTTTCTAAACTTTTCGTTCTTTCATGAATAAGGCGGGATAACAAGGTGAAACGCGACTACTTCACCAGATAACACATCATGTTTTTTGTAAGGATTTGAGTAAAATCAAGGTGGGACTGATAAAATTAGCCGAATTCTGTTTTTGGTATGAAAATTGAACACTTGTAATCATTAACAGATAAATAACAAATTATGAGATCTTTATTTCTACAAATTTTCGCCCTTGTGTTCCTAACCTTGTCATCCGTACAAGTAGTCTTTGCTCAAGGCAGATCGTTTAAGCGACAAGACTCAGAGCATATTAAAGATATTATGATAGCCTGGAATGAAAAAGCCGGCAACTATCTTTATGAGAGTATTGCGGCAAAAGTAATGAATGAAGAACAACCGAACCGAATTACAGATATCAAGCGCACGCCCTACGAGTTGCTTCAAATGATGAGTTTGGATCGTATAGACCGTTTGAAACGCGCAGGAAAAACAGAATTACAAAAGGAAAAAAACACTAAAAGAGGTCAGCGCGACACCTATTACTGGCAAGAGTGGCTAAATTATGTAGAAACTACTACTTGCGGAATCGATCGCGGTTCATCCACTGGAGAACCGCACATGCTTACTTTTGACGGCGAACGTTATGACTTTCAAAATGCAGGAGATTATTTGCTATCCTCTTCTGAAGATGGAAGCTTTGAAATACAAACGCAATTATTTCGACGTCACGCCTCAAGTGGTTGGTCTTTAAATGGCGGTGTAGCTGCTAACGTGAATGGTGATATTGTTGAATTCAGAGGAACGAAATCACCCATCGATGGAGAAGTATATGTAAATGAAGAACTGATCACCGCAAGAGGGGTATCGATTAATTTACCGCAAGGTGGAACACTTCGATTGAACGAGCCGCCAGAAAACACCAGGAATCGCCACCTTCCCGGCGATCGGTTTGTTGTAAAATGGCCAACTGGAGAACAAATGAGGGTAGGAATTATCCGAAACTTCAGTTTTGGGGACAATGAGGATACAGCAGAAAAAAATGTATTATATCAACTTTACGTTGCTGTACCAGCTTGCCGAAATGACTATTCAGGATTGCTCGGAAACAATGATGGGGAAAAGAATGACCTGATTGTAGATGACACCACGTCGATCAATAACGATCGTTCCGTCTACACCGAAGAAGAACTTTTTGGTGAGCAGCGGAAATCTCCAGAAGTCTTAAGTAGAAAAGAACAATCTTGTTTGTACATCGCACATCCATTTGCTAACACGTTTCAGTTAGAGAAAAGGACCTCATTGTTTCCTAAACAAATGACATCTATACCAGATTCGATCAGATATCCTGAAGGATGCGTTACTCTGGCAGATGCATCAGATGAAGATATCGCTCAAGGACGAAAAAAATCTGAATCGGCAGGTGTATCGAGGGATGAAATGTACAGTACGGTATTCGATTATGTTTACGCCGATATTGATCCACGGGAGCAAGTGAATGATTCAGATTTTAAACAACCAGAGCGAACTGATACAGAGGAACCTGACCTAAGAAACAATCAGGATAACAATCGAGAAAGTACGGATGAAGATGACAGACGTATGCGAAGTATCGAAAATAAGATAAAAGGAACAATAATTCGTAAAAACCCGAACACACGTAAGCGTCCAAGAAAAAGCAGGAAACCCTCCAGAAATACACCAACACGAGAACAATCTGAGGATAGGTAAAACAATTTATTTGAACCTTATAAAAATTTGACAGCGCAACAATCGTGAATAACACACGAAATCCGCAAACGCTTGAGTTGCTCGCAACGAAAGTGCTTGCGGATTTTTAATTAGATTTCATCGTATCATACGCCTGAAACCTGAGCTCACTTGTATCCAATACTATTGCCCGACAACATACGGAAACACTATGAAAACGCAAGTTTAGCTCTAAATTTTACTTATCTTTGACCTTTTAATTCGTGATATGGCAGACAATCGTTATAATCAAAGAGGTGTTTCAGCAGGCAAAGAAGATGTTCATAATGCAATTAAGAGCATAGATAAAGGATTATATCCCGATGCTTTCTGTAAGATCGTACCCGATTTTCTTGCGGGAAGCGATGATCATTGTGTAGTTATGCATGCTGATGGTGCAGGGACCAAATCCTCCCTCGCCTATATGTATTGGAAGGAAACAGGCGATTTATCCGTATGGAAAGGAATTGCTCAGGATGCACTTATCATGAATGTTGACGACCTCTTGTGTGTGGGTGCTACCGACAACATCCTATTATCGTCGACTATCGGTCGCAATAAAAACCTCGTGGATGGAGACGTCATTGCTGCAATAATCAACGGAACAGAGGAACTGTTAGAGGAATTGAGGGGGATGGGAGTTGGAATTTATGCTACCGGCGGAGAAACAGCCGATGTAGGTGATCTCGTAAGAACAATTATCGTAGATTCAACGGTCGTCTGTCGTATGAAACGCGCTGATGTTATCGACAACAAGAACATTCAGGACGGTGATGTGATCGTCGGACTTTCTTCTTCCGGACAAGCATCCTACGAAAAAGGTTACAATGGCGGAATGGGGTCGAATGGACTTACCTCGGCTCGTCACGATGTCTTCAATACATACCTCAAAGAAAAATATCCAGAAAGTTTTGACCCTGCCGTTCCTGATGACTTGACGTATAGCGGAAATTATAAACTCACAGACAATGTTGCAGGCACATCGTTAGATGCAGGTCAACTCGTGCTTTCACCCACGCGAACATATGCTCCCATTATCACTAAAATACTGGAAAAGCATCGCTCCGAAATTCACGGAATGGTGCATTGTTCGGGAGGTGCTCAAACAAAAGTGCTCCACTTTATTGATAATTTACATATCATCAAGGACAACATGTTCAGCGTCCCCCCACTTTTTCAAACTATTCAGGAGGAGTCTGGCACGTCCTGGGAAGAAATGTATAAAGTATTTAACATGGGGCACCGCATGGAATTATATGTTCCTGAAGCGCTGGCGTCTGAGATTATTACTTTATCAGAATCTTTTAACGTCGATGCCCAAGTTGTAGGCCGTGTCGAAAAAAGCCATAAGAAACACCTGACAATAGCTACTGACAAAGGAAACTTTGAATACGCATAAACTATGGACAAAAGCACATTACTCAATAAATTAGAAGCTATTCACTACCGATTTAAAGAAGTTGGACAGCTTATCGTGGATCCCGACATCATCGCAGATATGCCGCGTTATGTCAAGTTAAATAAAGAGTATAAAGAACTTGAAGAGATGGACGCCATCTACCACGAATATAAAAACGTACTGGATAATATTGCAACATCAAGAGAAATGCTTGATGCTGAGAGTGATCCTGAAATGCGTGAAATGGCAAAAGCTGAACTGAATGAACTCGAATCTAAACGTCCGGAAATGGAGGAAGATATCAAAATGATGCTCATCCCCAAAGATCCTGAAGACGATAAGAATGCTATCATTGAATTGCGTGCCGGAACGGGTGGTGATGAAGCATGTATCTTTGTCGAGGATATCTACCGTATGTATTCCATGTATTTCAAAGAAAAAGGCTGGAAAGTAGAAATTATCAACTCAAATGAAGGTGGAACTGCCGGATATAAAGAAGTTTCTATGAATGTCGAAGGTGAGGGCGTTTATGGAACAATGAAGTTTGAATCAGGAGTTCACCGAGTACAGCGTGTACCAGAAACTGAATCTCAGGGACGAGTACATACATCTGCAATATCTGTAGCGGTACTTCCGGAAGCAGAAGAAGTTGATATTGATCTGAACATGACCGATGTTCGAAGAGACACTTATCGCGCCTCTGGTGCAGGTGGTCAACACGTCAATAAAACGGAGTCAGCGATTCGTTTAACACATATTCCAACAGGAATTGTTGTTGAGTGCCAGGACGGAAGATCGCAACACAAAAATTACGACAAGGCGGTGAAAGTGCTTCGTTCGCGATTATTTCAAGAGGAACTTGAGAAAAAACAAGGCGAACGGGCTGAAAAACGAAAATCAATCGTATCCACAGGAGATCGGTCTGCCAAAATAAGAACATACAATTATCCGCAGGGCAGAATTACAGATCACAGAATTAATAAAACGATGTACAATCTTTCTTCATTCATCAATGGTGATATTCAAGAGATGATTGACGCCTTGAAGATGGCGGAAAATGCTGAGAAAATGAAAGGCGAAGAAGGAATTGTTTAATGTTGTTAGTTAGAATAAACAATTAATCTATAAGTCATTAGCTTTCTGTGAGACAAATCAATATATTTGCCTCTTCAAAATTTGGCAGCTGTCTCAAAATGATGTGTATGAATAGAGCAACTTTAATATCACAAATCAAAGAAAAAAAATCTTTCTTGTGCGTAGGACTCGATACCGATATTGATCGTATTCCAAAGCATCTGTTGAAAGAAGAGGATCCTATTTTTGCTTTTAACAAAGCAATTATTGACGCAACAAAAGACTACTGCATTGCTTACAAACCAAATGTCGCTTTCTATGAATCGCAGGGAACAAAAGGTTGGGAAGCACTGGAAAAAACAGCAGCTTATATTCCTGATGATAAATTCACCATTGCCGACGCAAAAAGAGGGGATATCGGTAATACCTCGGCCTACTACGCAAAAACATTCTTTGAACGCATGAATTTTGATGCTGTGACTATTGCACCTTATATGGGTGAAGATTCGATCACACCGTTTTTAGAATATAAAGATAAATGGGTTATCGTTTTAGCCCTAACCTCAAATAAAGGAGCCCTAGACTTCCAATTTATGACTGATATGAATGGTGAAAAGCTCTACGAACGTGTGTTAAGAACAACTGCAAAATGGGGAACTCCCAATAATCTTATGTATGTTGTTGGAGCTACCAGAGCAGAAAGCATTGGAACCGTTCGTAAAAATGTTCCCAATCACTTTTTCCTTGTACCTGGTCTTGGAGCTCAAGGTGGAAGTTTATCTGACACGGCAAATTACGGTTGGAACAACGAATGTGGGTTATTAGTGAATTCATCCAGGGGAATTCTTTATGCTTCAGACGGAGAGGATTACGCAGCAAAGGCTGGTGAAAAAGCGAAGGAGATTCAGCAGGAAATGAACGCTATTCTTGTGGAGAAGCAATTCGTATAAGTATAACTCTAGTCCGTTAATTTACAGGTCTCCCCATCCAACTCAACATCAAGAGTGTAATGTTCAAATTTATGCTTACGCAGTAACCTTTTGATCGATTCTTTAACTGCTTTCAATTGATCGAAACTATCGATTCGTTCCAGTTTTACATGGGAGGTAAAAACATGTCTCTCACCATCCAATGACCAAACATGAGTATGATGTATATTCTTCACGTGGGAAATGAATAGAATATCTTCTGCAATTTGCTCTATATCAATTTCTTTTGGTACACCTTGCAGAAAAAAATGCATTGTTTGACTTAATCTTCTTACCACACCGTATAAAATATAGGCTGTAATCACAATAGAGAGTATAGGATCAATGTAGGGGCTTTCATAAAAATAGAGGATAATACCTCCGATTAAAACAGCCGCCCAGCCTAAAACATCTTCCATGATGTGCCAGTAAACCACTTTCTCATTCATGCTTTTTCCAGAACTCATCCTAATCGCTACAACACCGTTTACAACAACCCCTATAATGGCAAATAAAATCATTCCGGGAGCATTCGATAATTCTGGATCAATTAATCTGTTGATTGCTTCAAAAACAATATAAATGGATCCAGAAATAAGGACAATACTATTAATCAGCGCACCTAATAAAGAATGCCGTGCATAGCCAAAGCTAAATATATTATCGGGTTTCTGTTTTGATTTTCTATCCAGATACCAAGCTGCTCCCAACGAAATGCTATCTCCAAAATCGTGCAAAGCGTCTGACATGATCGCCACACTGTTTATAACCATTCCGCCAATAAATTCAAAAATGGCAAAGATTAAATTCATCCAAAAGGCGAATCGCAAGTTCTTACCGCTATAGTTATGATCATGGGACATATTCAATAGTAGAGATAAAAAATAGCTTTATCAAGGAAATAAACGACATTAATAGAAGGTCCTGCCTTTTATCTCCAAATAAGATTTGTTCATGACTAAAAAAAGATTATTATCGCTTACTAAGCGATGATCATATACAAATAGCGTAGTAAAAAAAATGAAGAAAGTAAAAGTAGTTCAATTCAAATATAGCAGTTATACCAGCAAGAAGTTCTTCGCTTTTTTCTCTACTCATTTTAATATCCCCTCATCCTTTAATGACAGAAATTTTAGCGCAAAAGCACAGGAAAAAACAAGGGCAGTTTAAACGGGCATGGCTCAAATTTCCTTAGAGAAAGAGTTTGTTTTAAAACGTTAATCTTCTCGTTTTACATATAGATTTAAAATTGTATCTTTAAAATTATATTATTTAATAGCATAATGATGCGAAACCGAAACATTATACATTTAGTAGAACGTTTATCAAATCATTTGTTTTGGGATACGGATAAATCTTCTTTATTAAATAATTCTTCCGAAATATTTGTTTTAGAACGTGTCATGGAATATGGAACTATTGAGGATTGGCGAGCAATTAATAGTTTTTACGAGAAAAAAAAACTTAAAAAGCTAGTCGTTCAACTCAAAAATATTAGCGACAAGTCTTTCGCCTTTTTAAGCAATTATTTTGACATTCCTAAAGAAAAATTTGCATGTTACACGAAAAATCCGTCTCAAAGAAACTTTTGGAATGCTTAAATCGCATAATGCAGGAGCGTATTTTTAATGAATTTGTTTTAGTTGGTGGAACAGCTTTAGGATTAAAACTAGGACACCGCAATTCTATTGATATTGACTTATTCGGAAAAAATAAAGTTAATGATTTAGAGTTTTCTCCCGTACTTTCAAGTTTTGGAGATCTACAGTTAATTCAAAAAAGTCCTAGAATACTTATTTATACGTTGAGTGGAATAAAAATTGATTTTGTAGATTATCAATACGAATGGATCAAGCCTTATGATGTAATTGAAGGAATTAGAGTAGCATCTTTAGAAGACATTGCAGCCTTGAAACTATCAACCATTGCTGGAAGAGGAGGTAAAAAGGATTTCTTTGATATTCATAAATTACTGACATACTTTTCATTAAAGGAAATGATAGCATTCTACAACAAAAATTTCCCTGATGGTTCAGAATTTTTAGTTTTGAAAAGTCTCTCCTATTTCGACGATGCGAACACTCAACCAAATCCAATATTACTTGAAAATCAGGACTGGGATGAAGTGAAGATTGAAATTATATCAGCGCTTCAAAAGCTCTAAGACCATAGATAGTAAGAAAATATCTGTTTAAGTATAAAATCGTTTTTTTATTTAATTTCCTATCTTTAAAAAAGTTATACGTTAAATTATCCATACGTGTTAGAAAAGAAAGAAGTGTACTACTGCGAAAGGTGTCATAACTCCATACCGAAAGGTAAGTTCTGCCCGGACTGTGGTGTTCATAATAAAGGGGACAAGTCTACATTTAAATCCCTATTCACAAATTCTATATCAGAAGTCCTTTCTGTTGAAAAAGGTTTGATTTACAATTTTAAAATGACATTTTCCAATCCACATGAAATCGTTTGGAGTTATTTCAATGGAATTAGAAACAAGTACGCTGCACCTGGAAAATTCTTACTCTATACGCTGTTTTTCCTCGGTGCAATTTACTTAGTCGATCCAGAATTTGGAGCTATTCAAGTTGATGTTAATGGTGAGTCAACAAGCGGATTGACGGGAACCAAGCTATTCTTAGTTTTAATAATCCCAATCTTATCCCTCTCATCAAAAATTGTTTTCTGGAAAAATAAGGGGCTCGCTATACATACCATTTCTATGCTTTACATGTTCCTTCCACGTTTTGTAATTGCAACATTACTTATTACAATCATTAACTTATCTATTGGACAGCATTGGACCCAACCCCTGTTAGCTTTGTTTTTAATCCTTCACACATTATGGAGTAATACAATGGTTTTTAAAAAGAACATCACGACCTTGCAAAGAGCTGGACTTACACTTCTTCAACTCCTGGCCGTGTTAGGGGTGATT
>CAYFTH010000055.1:0-18149 GCA_964346075.1 uncultured Fluviicola sp.
CAGCCATCATAAAGTGGAAATTTATTGTGGGGAATGCGTTTTTTGGGGTAAACAAAGCGGATAAGCATATTTGCTATTATATCGTCAATCGTTTTTGAACGTACTGATCGATGCGCTTAAAGAATTGTTTCGGTGAGTAAGTTCTCCAGGAAATAGCCTCCAGTTCACCGCCAAGTACGAAATATTGATCGAGATGTATTTCATTGAATTCGCGGACTACGTGATCATGGAAGTTGACCATCGCGATATAACCATCTTCCAGGTCATCGAACCACTCCTCGTAATAGCAATCATCAGAATAATGAAAATTGAGCACATTTTCACCGATAAGAATAAATTTATCAATCCCTTCATACATGAGGTGTTCGATGATATCGCGTTTTAGGGTCATAATGTCGTTGTGAATAGCATCATTCCATTCACCGATAAGTTCAATAACCGTATAGCCCTCGTGATAATCTGTATATAGAATTTTGATAAAAAGCGTAGGCGATCCGATATTGTCCCATTGCGGATGAAGTAGGTAATTATAGACCTGTTCGGTGTATTCAAACTCGCTGTATTCACGCATGTAAAAAGGAGATCGCTCGTCCTCAGCAGATACGTATAAATGGCGCCAGTTAAAATAGGGTTCAATCTCGTGCATAGCTTTATATCAATGTGTGTCTTTTGTGCAGTATAATCATTTTCTGAAAAGAACAAAGAAAACTGGGATAAGTTTGGAGAACCAAGCTTAAAGCAACACAAACTATTCGTGAATAATTGATTGATGTCAGACTATTTATGATGAATTAATTCTTATTTTTGAGTGTAATTTAAAAGACCAGGAATATGAAGCGCGTACGTTTTTTATCGTTGATCATCGGAGCTGTTGTTGTATTATCAGCTTGTTCAGGTAAAGCAAAGTGGGAAGTCAAAAATGCTGTTGCATCATTTGTGTCCAACCAGGAGGAGTCTGTTGGTTTTGGTTATATTGATGTCAATGCCTTGTTAACAAAGTCTGAAATTTTTGACGTTTCACCAATTGGTACGGTTATTCGCCAAAATTCGGAGCGCATTGGAGCATCCTTCGATTTGAATCAAAATATATTCTATGCCCTTGATGGTCCATTGAGTCGTAAGGGTATTCCTGAGCGTGTTTTTGCTTTTGCACAAGTAAAAAATAAAGATTCGCTGAAGACCTTTTTCAACGAAACGGGCTATTATTTTGAAGAAGAAAAAGGTATGGATGTTTATCACGATATGACGACTGCTATTGGAATCGCCAATGGTATCGTTATCGTAGTTACAGGTGATTTTGATGGAGAACCAAAAAAATCATTAATGACGGCTTTTGAGAACTGCGAACAAAAGGTAAAAGGCGAACATATTTCCGCGATTCTTAACGAAACGACAGATGTCCTGGTGGCCGCAGATTTAAAGAACCTTTACGCCACATCCAACACATCTTTGACTGGATTGCCAGAAGCGCGTAAAAAGGAGATCAAGGAAATGGTGGATGAGAGTTACTACTCCGCCCAAATTGATTTTATAAAAGGAGCACTAACAGTAGATGTAAATACGAGTCGCGTCAGCGATAAATTAAAAAATGCGTATTTCTTTAATGATGCCAGCACTCACGATATAGTGGACAAAATTGGGCCCGGAGCTCCAATTATGGCAGTGACAACAAATATGGATGTCGCCAAAATGGAAGCGTTTATGAATCGATTCAGTCCTCAATTGACGAAAAGGCTATATCGTTCTTTGGGAATGGGTGGCTTCATCATGCAGGCACTTACGGCTGACGGTTTAGCTTCAATAGCCAAAGGAGAAATTGGTGTTGCGATGACAGCTTTACCGGAAATGAATGGTTCTGGAGCAATGATCCCAGCACTAAATGCTTATTTAACGATGGGTAAAAACAAAGATTTAGTGAAAGAGCTCGTGCACTCGTTTGCCCAGGAAGGAGAGGTTGAGGATCTCGGAGAAGGTTTCTATCGTTACCAGACGGCATTGTTATCTTTGGAAGGTCAGTCGATGATTTTACATTCTAATGATTCTACAAAAGCAAACTTTAGAGTTGCGGCTTTGGAGAAAAAAGAAGGCATGGAGCAATTCGGAGAAGAACCGTTTAATTTATTTATTGATCTCAAGGAGGTGAATGAAGCAGATATGGTTATTGGTCCCAAAGAGTTACAGTTGTTGTTTGATATCGCATCTGCTTTAACAATCAAGGCAAACAATGAAGGAGCTTTATTGCGCATCGAACTGCTTAACAAAGAAGAAAATGTGCTCAAACAGTTGCGTGACGCATTTAAAAAACAACTCCAATCGAACATACCCAGTTTTGCTTCGTAGCGAATTTGACAAAATGTTGTTTGTGCTGAAATGTGAAGACTGTTACGCCAAAAAAATGTAAATTTGTAGTACAAGTCGCCCTGTAAAGACAGTGGTTGCACTTGAGGTCGCAAGACCGCCCATGTAGTGTATTTCGAAACTTACAATTATTTAATTTAGGAACCGACTCGGTTTGTGGATGGCGGGCCTCCCTTCGTTTTACAGCAAGGCTAACCCAGAGGATTACAGATACAAACCGGAGGACCTATCCCTGTTTTTCTGAAGTTTTCAGAAATGAAATCTACATGGGTTTTTTCTTTCCTGTTAGAACTCCTAATTCTTTCGTTATAAAATTTGTATTATTGCCCCGTAAGTAAATTGTGCAGCTTGTCTCAATAAGACCATGAGAAATATATTTATCTTTTTACTATTATTGTCTTGTCCAATTGTTTTCGGACAAGTGCAACTGATGCAACCACTGGATTCTATTGGATTAAATTTTCGATCGAATGGTACGGCTATTGACTCTGTTGATGCTGCGCTCGTAGAGCATATTAACCTTCGTCCAGGGGGCGGTGATGCACGCTATTACGAACATCAATTACCCCTACAACTGCAGGGGAGTATTGCCGGTTTGTATTACAAAACACAACGTAAGAAAGTACAACCATTATGGACAGGTCTGCCGTATTTGGGATTTCAATATGCTTTTGGTTCTGGTCTTAATCAAGCCATGAATGTGAATTACCATCATTTCTTTACAGATAGTACGCAGTTGCATTTTCAATTTCACCGACGGACGAGCGACGGACTGCTGCGGAATAGTGATTTTACCATTAACGATGTTAATTTGCTTTTTTATCATCGCGACAAACGATACAGCACGCGCTTTGAAGTGTTCTATGGAGCTGATGATCAAGGTGAGAATGGTGGTGTTACCAATTTGGAAGATGCTGCATCACTAGGACTTGAATTTTTATCGATCAACAGCAGAACCGGACGTTCTCGTGCTCGGGATCTTGCTGTTTCGTGGGATAACTACTATCAGTTCATCGGTGATTCGACGTGGAATGGTGGACTGAAAACCCGACATCATTTTGATCTGATCGGTAGAGCCTATGAATCAAAGGTAGACAGCTTGTCGCCGTATCAAAATATATTCATTGATTCGACTGATACACGCGATCAATATCAAACTTCCAGTTTGTCAAATGGTGCAGGAATCTTTTTTTCATCGGAGCGTTTAAAATGGGATGCGACGTTAAATCATACGTATTGGAAAAATCAAAACCTGGGTAGTTATCGCGATACGAACGAAGCATTTATTCATAGTTTAGCAACTATCAAGTTGACAGATGCCGTTCAACTGAAGAGTAAATTTTATTTTAATTTTCTAGGAGCTATTGGAGAATTGAAAAGCCAGTCTCAGCTCCATTTTAATTGGAAGGAAAGTATTGATATGATGGGTTCCGTGAATTTCATGAATACATACCCCCGTCCTTTTCAGCGGTTTTATCGGTCCAATTACTACCAATGGAATATTGAAAATTTATCCATGCAACAATCTCTGGGTATTAATGGAGCAATTCGCATCGGAGATCGGCAAAGCAATCATTTGAAATTCGACATGAACTGGACGACCATAAATAACGGTCGCTATTTTATAGCTGGTGAATGGCGACAAGATACGCTTGATGTTGTCAGTATAGGTAGTGGTACTATTAGTGGCGCCTATCATCTGGGGTCCTGGAATATTTATCCGCGTCTGACACTCCGTTGGAACACTTCTAATTTCAATTATCAACCCTTTTTATCGTCGATGAATCGAATCGCTTATTCTACAAAAGTTTTTTCTGGAAATCTCGGATTTACCTTCGGAGTGGATTTAGGATACGATTCGGACTATCAATTTATGGAATATAACGGTGTTTTAGGTGTTTATTCGCCTGTTCAAACTGCTGAAAATGTTCCGGGATTGGTGCGAATAAATGCGTTTACCGCTATAGCTATTGATCAATTCAGACTGTTTGTACGTGCAGAAAATATCGATTATTTTATTAACGACAGGGGAGCGAAAATGGGTAATAATTATCCTTTAATGCCTTTCATTCTGCGCGCAGGTATTACCTGGGATTTCTTTAATTGATTGCCGTTATCTCAATGTTCTAAGGGCTGCCTTACTTTTTTTTGTAGAAATAGATAATCAGAAGGGGAAGGAAGAATAAATCCGCAATAACAGCAACAAAGAGGGTGATACAGACCATTAGCCCCATGTAATAGGTGCCCATAAAATCAGACATTAATAGCAAAAGAAATCCTGATATCAAGATGAGTGATGTTAAAGTAATGGCTTTTCCTGTGCTGAGATAAGTTCTTTTTAGCGCATAGAGCTTTGATTTTCCTTTATTTAATTCAAGTTTAAACTTGCTGAGAAAGTGAATAGTATCATCAATGGCAATACCAAAGGCAATGGTGAAAACGATAGCAGTTGTGATCTTTAGATTGATACCGAAAAATCCCATTACGCCGGCAATGATAATCAGTGGAATTACATTGGGGACAATTGAGATTAACAGCATACGCGTTGAACGGTATAATAACCCCATGATGATAGCAACAATAACAATCGCAAAAGAGAGACCTTCAACGAGACTGGTTGACATATAGCGCATATTTTTATCGAGAAGGTGAGCGGAACCTGTAACGGTGATATCATAAATTGTTTCGTTGAATGTTGAATCGATGAATTGTTCAAGTGCTTGATCTTTTAATTGCGTCTTTTTGTTTCCCCAGTCAGGTATTGTTCCCGAAATACGTGTCACGAGCTCTGTGCTATCTACAAAAGTACGTATAAACTTCCCTTGATCAGCGATTTTAAGCATGCGTTTGATTTGATTAATTTTGCGTTGCCTGGAGGGGATTACAAACTGACTCGTATCACCAGCATTGGACGCCCTGTTTAAAATCTGCATATTTCGAACCAGGGAGTTTTTAATTTGAACACCATAATTTTCAACTAAATAATGCTGTAATTGCTCTAATTGCTGAAGGTGTTTTTTTTCCCAGACAGATGAACTCGTGTCTTTTATTCGGGCTGAAATTTCAATAGGTCGTACGCCTCCAAACTTATTGTCAAAGTAGTTGAAATCCTGTTTAATAGAGACCTCTTCATCGACATCATCCATCAGGTAGTTATTCGATACAATAAACGTAGTTCCGAATGCAAAAATAGCAATAATAACGAGCGCTATCCACGGTATTCGCCGGCGATGACGCAGTGTAAATAATAAGGAACGAAGGAGCACGGGGCGCCAAAAGTTTCGATTTTCATGTAATGCGATGCGCGGTGGTTTAGTGAAATAAAATAAAAATGGCAGTGTCGAAAATGTCAGAACAAATGCCATTAAAACCCCAATTCCCACATACAGACCAAATGTTTGAATGGGTTTGACATTTACAAATAATAATGAGAAAAATCCGATCGCCGTTGTTACAGAGGTCAAGAGAGTAGCCATTCCAATCTCTTTAAATGCAATTTTAATGGCTTCAAATTTGGGAAGGTTCTGTCGCAACAGTTCGAAATATTTAGAGACTAAATGGATCACATCGGACATCGATACGACGAACATGATGGAGGGCATAACGATGAGAAGAATATTGAGGGGCTCTTCCACAAACGCCATATATCCGACAATCCATACCATAGAACCCACAATCACAATTTGCGGAACGAGAAGTCCCCACATTGATCGGAACGCTATAAGAAGGAAAATAACAACTAAAATCATACTGAGTCCGACGTAAAAGGTCATTTCTCCACGCATGGTGTTGATGTAGAAAAGTTGCCCTACCGTACGACCAGCCATTCGCACATTCTCAAAATCGAGCGATTGAACGCTCGATTTGATCGCATTTACAAGAGAGTCACTTTTTGCTTTGCTCAATAAATCTTCGTGTCGCACAAAAATTGCCACCGCATCCGCATCTTGATTAATTAAAGTGTTGACAAGCTCTTGATTTTCAAATATGTTAGAGGAATCACGAGATAAATCAACATTTTTAAAATTGATGTAAGGTCGTTCGCCAGTAGCTCCATTCATGTAAATGAAGCGTTCATTTTCGGACGTAATAGATCGTGTAAACTGAACGTGATCCATGCTATCTATAGCATTTGTGAGTCGATCGACCTTTTTGAGGAAAGTCGTGTCGAAAACCCCTGTTTTATGCTCAATAGCAACGAGCAGAAAGTCATTGTCCGATGCGAATTTAGCGCGATGTTCATAAAAGAACTGGGTGCTTTCATCATCTGCGGGAAAAAAATCCTCAAAATTATAGTCTAAGCTTGTCTTGGGCAATTGAAATGCAAAAAACAAAGTAATAACTGCAATTACGCTTAATACTATATAAGCCCAGACTTTAAACTGATGTTCACCAACGTTTTTCAATTTCATTACGTTTAAGTTGCAAAGCTAACGTTTCTGATGGGGTCAATGTTCGTTAGAAAACGGAATTTTACCAGTTAAAAACGATAAGTTTTGTACATTTGTTAATACTAAAACAGAGAATTATGAAGAAAAATTTACTACTCGTCGCTTCACTTTTTGTAGGAGCGTCTACTTTTGCACAATTTGACCAGTCCAATGAACCTGCGATTTCAGACGGTACAACCTTGTTTGTTATCGATAGTATGGCGCCTGATTATGAAAATGAAACAGGTGCAAATGCTACCTGGGATTACAGTAGTTTTGGTGGTTATGATGGTGAAAGCCGAACATTTACAGTGTTAGATCCCGCTTCTACATCCTATCAGTCAGATTATCCAACGGCCACAGAGGTGCTGGATATTCAGGATTTCATAAAAACCTTCACGTACTCTAATCCATCGGAAAGAGTGAGTACTGGATTTGTCTATTCAGATGGTGATATTGGTGATATTCAGGTGGAGTTGTCAACAGATGAAGCTGTTCAATATCAGTATCCTTTTGCACTGAATGATCAGTTTTCAGATAATTATGAGGGAACTGCAACTTACGACGTAGGGGGAACGCAAACTTCACCTGCTACAGGAAACCTCACTGCTTCCGTAGATGGTACAGGAGAGCTTATTCTTGCTGATGGTGTGCAGTACAGTAATATAACGCGCTACAAATTGATAGATACAACGGAAGTGGATGCCGGTCTTCTTGGCGTTTTTACGTTGAAACGCGTGCAGTACGAATATTATGACCTGAATAATAATACATTACCCGTATTTGTTCATACTTATGTGAACTTTTCGCAGGGTGGAAGTGCATTATCTGAGTTCAACTTAGTGATGAGCGAAGAAGATCCCGAATATGTATTAGGTGTAGAAGAAAACAACATTCTTGTTGATACACGAATTTATCCGAACCCGGCTTCAGATAAATTGACGGTTCAATTACCTGAAAGTGTAGTTGAAGCTAATGTCGCTATCACTGACGCAACAGGACGTGAAGTACTTCATCAGCAAATATCTAATGTTCATGCAATAGACGTGAATGGTATAAAGTCTGGAATGTACTTTGTGACTATTGCTGCTGAAGGAGCCAAAGAAACGAGATCAGTGGTGATTCAATAATTACACACTCCGTTTATTAAAGAGAGCGCAGTTCATTAGAGCTGCGCTTTTTTTGTGAAGCAATCCGCTTAGTCTGCTGTTAATTTAGCTTAAGAATTACAATAAGACGCTCAAGAGAAATGGCAAACTACGATGATTCGTGTCCTTAGGTTATCGTTATCCCGGAGCGTTAAAAAGAAATATGCTTGCCATATATTTCCTGCTTCAAATCAGGAACCTGTAGCTTCAATCACCTCTGTTGTGAATCCAGTTGTTTTGATTTTTCGCTGGTCAAGTGAAATGCATACAAATAGATTCAACCCATTTAACGACATTGCTCGGGCCAATTTATTACGGCGAAAACTAATAGTCAAGAATGACTAAAACATCGGCTGATAATTATGTGCTAAAAATCATAACTCAACCCGATGCTCGGAAGAATTGGAAGTTGATAAATCTTTTCGTTCGTGACCCGATTAACGTAAAAGATATTCTCACGGTCATAGATGTTGGTCACACCTAATTTAGCATTCAACAACGTTCCGTTATCAAAGGGAAAGCGTTTTTTGACGGTTAAATCAAACCGGTGATAAGTCGGGAGTCGCGCACTATTTAGTTGACCCAGTAAAATGCTAAACTCATTCGTATTGGAAGTAGTGTAATCGGTCGTTACGCCACCAGTAAAATCTTCTCCTTGATAGTACCCTTCGGTTGGTGTAAAGGGTAGTCCTGAACCAAAGTTCCAACGCAGACTTACCTCAAGTGTTTTGTTTTCAAGAAAACTGTAGGTAGCTACTAAATTGACATTGTGTCTGCGATCAAACACGGGAGAATAATACTGGAACCCATCCCAACGTTCTGTTTTACCTAGCGAATAAACACCCCACAAAAAGATACGATCATTATTGTATTCGAGTAAAAAATCAAGTCCATACGCATACCCGGATTCTACCAGAAAATCTTTTTTCGCCACATCGGGTTTATCTTCAAATTCGATTACATCATCATAGAGTTTGTTTACGTTGATGTTGGTGAGTTTCGGATAATATTTGTAGTATCCCTCGATATTGAGTGAAAAATGCCGTGAAAAATCGTATTCACCACCGATGATTCCGTGCCAGGAAGTTTGTATTCCGTTTTCGGGATCAGTTTGTTTACCATTAGGTTGAGTAAAACTGGATTGTACGTCGTCTGGTGCAGCCAAAAAACCATAAAATAAAGTGACCACATCGCGGTCTGATACAGCCGAGGTAAAGTTTTGAGAATAATAACCTCCTGAAGCCTTGAAGCGGAGATTTTCAGTTGCGTTAAATTTTAAGCCCAGTCGCGGTTCCGGAACCACTGTCGAGAGTGAAGGGTAAGACTGAACGCGGAATCCTGGATTAATGACCCACAATCCTTTTACGAGACGATAATTGACGTATGCACTGAGTTCTGTATTAAAATTATTGCGACGTATTTCGCGGTCTACTTCGTTTACAGTTCTGAAATCAGTTGAGAAACCACCAATGTTAACACCATACGTAATTTCAGATTGATTCTGGAGAAAATAAGTGAAGTCAAATCCGAGATCAAACCCAGATATTCTGCTGGTTCTTGGTGCTGAGCCATCATCCTCCTGGAAAAAGATTTCATAGTCAGAAGCGTTCATGTGTCCTTTTATAATCACTGGATTTGAATTGGGAACTAGTGTAAAATTGAGGCCGCCACCATAGGATTGCCAATTGAGGTCAGCGATATTCGTGTAATTGACTGCGTCATTGTTGCGAAACCCAAAAGCAGAGAATTTACTACCCTCAGGGCTCTTAATTGTGGCCTTACCGTAGATATCCGTAAAAGTAAATGGCAAACCTTGCCCGTCGTTAGCATAAGGGTAAATATCAGCAGAGGCGTAATCAAGTAAAGAATGTTTCGCCGAGAATATATAAGAACCTCCACTTCCCGGGGCATCTTCATTTTTAAATATAGGTCCTTCGAGAACGGCCTTACCCATGAATGGAGATACCGAGACTTTACCTCCGTGATTTTTGAGATCACCGTCGCGATACGTGATATCCATAATGGATGAAATACGACCACCAAACTCTGAAGAGAAACCTCCAGTGTAAATATCTGCACTTTTGATCAGCTCTGTTTCAAAGACGGAGAAAAAACCAATGGAGTGAAAAGGATTGTAGATAGTCATTCCATCCAACAGGATTTTGTTCTGAATGGGTGTTCCACCGCGTACATAAAGTTGACCTCCCTGGTCACCAGTGGATACAACACCTGGGGTTACAGAGAAAGCAGAGATGACATCATTTTCTGCACCAAAACTCGGCAGGCGCTCCAATCCTTTTTGATCGAGTTTATTGACTGACATGTCGACGTTGTTTCGTTTGGCACGATCCTCTCCATAGACAGAAACCTCTTCCATTTCCTTGACTTCATCACTTTTCGTCATCTCATACCGCAAGGTGAGAATGGTGCGGTCGCCGACTGTAATATTATCCGTGATGTCTTCGTGTTCTACGCTCCGAATTTCTACGTTGTAATCACCAGCAGGTAGTTTAGAAAATTGAAATAGGCCTTCATAATTAGTAGAAGTACCCTCAATCGGATCACCTTCTTCGTAATCAGCAGGTTTTAAAATGACTTTTATAAAAGCTAGTGCTTCGCCGTTTTCTTCGTCATATACAAAACCACGAACAGTATAATCCTGAGCCATGCCAGTTGAGGTGATAAAAAGTAAAAGAAAGAGGAGTTGTTTCACAATTAAGTTTTTAAATGTTTTCCAAGAATTCTAATTCGCATATATAGGGAAAATTCTTGGTTTTGAAAGCGAAAATTATGTAAATAGCTTTATTCGTTGATTAAACGGCAAATTTATTACTTGTTTAGCTTGGCTTTTTCCCAATATTGGTCCATTTGTTCAAGGTTCATATTTTCAAAACTCAATTCTTCCTGATCAATCATTTTTTCCATGGATTGAAAACGGCGTATAAATTTTTTATTCGTGCGTTCCAGAGCTGATTCTGGGTTGACACCTACAAAGCGAGCATAGTTGATCATGGAGAACAGTACATCTCCAAACTCTGATTCGACGCGATCTGTTTTGTGTTGAACTTCATGGTCGAGCTCTTCAAGTTCTTCACGAACCTTGGCTATCACTTGTTCGCTGGTATCCCAGTCGAAACCAATACCGCGTACTTTTTCCTGGATTCTTCCGGCTTTGACAAGAGCGGGAAGTGAACGCGGAACACCTTCCAAAACTGATTTTTTCCCTTCCTTTAATTTTAGTTGTTCCCAATTTTTCTTTACGGCCTCTTCATCATCAGCTTCAACATCACCATAAATATGAGGGTGGCGATGAACGAGTTTGTCACAAATACCGTTGAGGACATCAGTAATATTGAAAGCATTCTTTTCACTTGCGATTTTACTGTAAAATACCAGGTGGAGCATCAGATCTCCAATCTCTCCTTTCAATTCTTCCATGTTGTCATCTAAAATAGCATCGGCGAGTTCATACGTCTCCTCTATAGTTAAATGACGCAAGGACTGAAGTGTTTGTTTTCGGTCCCATGGACATTTTTCGCGAAGCTCATCCATGATATCAAGTAATCGTTGAAATGCTGTTAGTCGAGGATCCATAGTTCTGTTTTTTTACAAAAATAGCATTACACAATTGGATATAGTCATCTTGTTTGAACTATTAAAAGTTGTGATTCAGATTCTATATGTAGTAAATGCCTATCCGGATGTCTACCCAATCAATAAAAACGCTTTAATTTCATTCATAAATTGCGTGATGTAAGCATTGTGCTGGCAATACGATGCACTGACCCTTATCGAAATGAAGTCGTAAAGAACAGTTTTCAGCAATTATTATGACCGCGGAAGAAGGGGAGTCCAATAATTTCCACTAATTTAGTTATTGAAAAAACGAAAGGTTATTAGCACCCCGACTACACATACGCAATTGAACCTTCTGAAGGTGTTGATTCTAATGGCATTTATAAATTCTGTGAACGCATTTGCGCAATTTGAAGGTACCGTTCAGGGCGTTAGTTTGACTCCGAAAATCGGTTATGTTTTGCCACATCGTTCAACCATGCAGCATCTGACACAAGGTCATACTTATTCCATAGATGTGGGAGCAGTTTGGCAGTACGATGGCTCTAAATCCTGGCACAATCATTTCAATCGCCCGAAATTTGGATTCAATGCTAATTATACCAATTTTGGTTTTCGTGAAGTATTAGGAGAATCGTATGGAATACAGTCCTTTTTGTACCTTCCCTTTTTTAGAAAAAATCACTGGTCGTTCGGAAGTAAAATGGCGGCAGGTGTTGCTTATGTGAGTAAAAAGTTTCATCAACAGACAAATCCCAAGAATAATGCGATTGGTTCTCATCTGAATGGAGCTGTCACTCTTGGTGTTTTGCTGGAGCGTCAATTTAAAGACTGGTCTAGTGGGTTAGAAATCAGCATGGCGCACTGGTCAAACGGTGCATATCGACTTCCCAATCTGGGTTTGAATGTTCCTTACCTGGCGCTGAATTTTGATTACTACTTTGAACCCATTGGACGTGAGCAAAAGCACCAGGAACAGGAGCAGTTTTCTACTCCGAAATGGCGATGGGGATCTCAATTGATAGCGAGTGCTAAGGAGGTTTATCCAACAGGAGGCAGTCGCTACGGAGTGGCTAGTTTCACTCAATTTTTACAATATAAAATCGGGAAGGTGTCCTATGTTGAATGGGGAGCCGATGCTATATACAATCAATCGATTATTGTAGAAGTCGAGGGTGATTATCAGCAGCTCAAAAATTGGCAGTTGGGAAGTTATTTGGGCTACGTATTACCCGTTCAACGGTTCGAATTAATCGTTGCTATGGGACGCTATTTACTGAACCCATTAGATCCACGGGGAATGTGGTATCACAAATTCGGGGGGCGGTTGCGACTGACAGATCAGTTGATGGCAAATATCAGTATCAAATCACATTGGGCAAAAGCCGATTATTTTGAATATGGACTCACCTACGAATGGTAATGACAGTTAAAATACATATCGTGATGCTGTGGATACTTGTTGCACTTTTTGTACAGTGTAAGAAGCCAGCAGACCGCACATGTTTCAAAGGGAAAGGTGAAGCGGGCACACACACCGTTCAGCTCAATGCTAAAAACGATAGTTTGCGGTTGTTTGATGACCTGGATTATACCATCGTTCCCAGTAGTTCGAATCGTATTGTCTTGATTGGTGGTTCGCATTTACTAAAACACGTACAAATCGAAGAGCGCAATAAAAAATTAAAAATTACCAATAAAAATAAATGTGGGTTTTTGCGCGATTTATCATCTCGCATTAAAGTGGAGATACACATTGAGTCCCCTCCCTACATTTATTATGAAGGCAGTGAGGGGTTGACCAACCAGGATACGTTGAAATCAGGAGAGCTTCGGCTGGTAATAAGAGATGGTGCCGGAGATGTTGAATTGACCGTAAAAAATAGCTATATGAGCACATTGGTTACGCACGGTTTCGGCAATTATACGTTGAAGGGACAAACAATTCAAGCTTATTTCAACAATAAAACGAATAGCTTTTGCGATACGCGTGATTTAGAAGTGAGTAGTCAGATTCTGGTAAAATCACAAACACAGGGGGATATGGTGGTGAATGCAGATGGCGCTCAATTGCAAGCTGAAATCTACGAACGAGGGAATATCATGTACACTGGAGTGCCTTTTAGTGTAGACGTGACAAAGGAAGGTGAAGGTGATCTCATTCCTTTGTCGGAATAACGTATTTTGTTATATTTGTCATGATTTAAAGTTATTGATAAAATGGAATTAGTATTTATAGCAATAGGAATGTTAGCGTTGGGTTTTGCAGGGATTGCTATTAAAATCTTAGCTAAAAAGGATGGCGAATTTGCCGGTACATGTGCCAGTAATAATCCGCTCGTTCAGGAAGAAGGCGGTTCATGCGGTATGTGCGGAGCAAAGCCTGAGGAACAGTGTAAAAACGACGCAGAATAATCGATTGAAGTTATTTGTAACAACTTGACCACATTTTGTTGTATAATTCAATTGTTGATTGATTCATCTCTGTTTTAATTGCTATATGCTTTAAAATCAGTAGTTTTGTTTTTTTTGAAACAACTGCTGTAAGATGAAATTACTCACCACACTACTATTTATAACCTTAACGGTATTTTTGTTCGGACAACCGAGTTCGCTTTTTATGCCGGGGCCTGTCAATTTTATAGAGACGGGTGACCTCGACGTCCCTGGCGATCAGATTACCGTTGAAGCCTTAATTCAATATACAGGAGCATCCACGAACATCGTTTCGAAACACACAAATCCAGGTAATGTCAACTATCTACTTCGAATTGGTAGTTTTGAGATTGCAACGACAAATGGGTTTGCCAATTTTGGAGGTGTAGCTGCCGCCGGTGTCAACTTGGTCATGGGAGAGACTTATCACGTAGCCGCCACCTATAATGGTCAGTTTTTGCGCTATTACGTAAATGGATGTTTAACGGGGGAGATGGCTTGGACAGGTGATATGGTTCAAAATGATTTAATTACGGCTATTGGAGGGCAATCTGCTTGTCAATGTGAACAGTTTACGGGATACATCGATGAGGTTCGGGTATGGAATGTAGCGCGCACGCAGCAGGAAATTGCTGATAATATGCTCGACTTGCCAAATCCAACGACTACACCAGGTTTACTGGCTTATTATAAGTTTGATAACAATTTTGATAATGTTCAGGGTAATGCCGCCTATGATGGAGCACCTGTTAACGTACCTCAATTCCAACAAATACCTGCTCCGCTGCCGGATGAATTAAATCTGACGACTTATTCTTCAGCACCTGTATGTAACGGAGGAGCTGATGCAGTTATTGAATCATTTGCGAATGGAGCTTACACGCCTTATGAATATTCATTGGATGGAACGAACTATGGTGCTTCTGGTACCTTCTCAAGTTTATCAGCGGGAACCTATGACGTCTATGTGCGTCCACAAAATAATCCCGACTGTATTGTTACTGAGCAGATCGTCATCAATGAACCGACTGTTATAACGGACAATCTTACCACAACGAATGTACTTTGCAATGGTGGTAATGATGGTGAGGCAACTGTTGCTCCCGCTGGTGGTCATGGTCCAGATTATGTGATCGATTGGAACGCCACAGGAAATGGTGGCAATACAAATAGTAACTTGCCGGCAGGAAATCATACGGTTGAGTTAACAGATACTTGTGCATCTGCAGGTAATGAGCTCATAGATAACGGTCACTTCCAGTCTTATTATCAAGGGTTCAATACAGATTATAGTATCGGATCGCCTGGTCCTAATATTGGTGGTGGTAATATTGCTGTGACTTACGATGCGAACCTTTACCATTCAGGCTTTGCAGGAAGTGGAAATCAGGGTTCAGGTAATTTTCTGGTGGTCAATGGTAGTATTTCGGCCAATCAAAATGTCTGGTGTCAAACGGTCAGTGTGAACCCTAACACCAACTACAATTTTTCGCTATGGCTATCTTCATTATTTACGACATCTCCCGGAGAAATTCAAGTACTGATGGATGGCGTACCGCTTGGTGGTGTCTTAACGGCTCCAGCAAATACAGGCGTATGGGAAGAGCATAACATGTTTTGGAATTCGGGCAATACGACCCAGGTACAAATATGCATTGAAGGCGTCAATTTAGATGATGTGGGAAATGATTTTGGCATCGATGATATTTCGCTAAAGGCTTGTGAATCATGTACGGAGAGTTTTTCTTTTAATATTTCAGAGCCTCCCGCATTACAGTTGAATTCCAACACTACCGATGAAAGTTGCAATGGAAGTCAGGATGGAGAAATTGCCATAACTGTCAATGGTGGCACTGGAACCTATCAATATAGTATCGATACGGCGAATACGTTTCAAAATAACGCTGTTTTTACGGGGCTCGCAGGAGGAAATTATGCTATTATCGTAAGGGATCAAAATAACTGTATGGACACATTGGAGGTGACGGTGAATACCCTGCCGAGTGTTCAGTTTGATTTGAATGTTTCTGAGGTGGATTGCTTTGGGGGTTCGAGTGGTTCGATCGAATTCATCAACGTTCAGAATGGAACTGCACCTTTCGAATATAGCATCGACAATGGCACGAATGTTCAGCCAAATAATGTTTTTAACAACCTGAGTAGCGCTAATTATACTGCCTTCATTGAGGATGATAATGGCTGCTCATCTTCTCAGCAAGTAGTTGTGAACGAGCCCAATCCAATTGGAATTTCAGTAGACGTAACAGCTGTTTCATGTTTTGGTGCCGACGATGGGGTTCTCAACGTTAATTCTATTACTGGAGGAACGCCTGGTTTTCAGTACAGCATCGATGGTACAAATTATCAGGGTAATGCTTTGTTTAACAATTTGTCAGCCGGAAACTACACGCTCTTTGTTCAGGATCAAAATGGCTGTACACGCGATTCCACATTTACAATTACAACTCCACAACCCTTGTCATCAACATTGATACCGGCAGCTGTCAGTTGTTTCGGCGGAAGCGATGGGCAGATTGATTTTGATAATACGACTGGAGGTACTCCCGATTACACTTTCAGTATCAATGGAGGTACAAATTTTTTAACGGATAGTGTATTTAGTGGATTAACAGCGGGGACATATGAGGTAGAGGTGGTTGATGAACGAGGGTGTAATTTTTTAGACACGATACAGCTCATGCAGCCACCAGCTATTCAATTAGATGTAGCGGTGAACGACGTAAGGTGTTATGGCGAATGTAACGGTAGTGTTTCAGGGGTTGCCATTGGAGGAACGCCGCCCTATACTTACTTGTGGTCAGGTATGGATATTGATCAAGTTGGAAATCAGGTTGATTCGTTATGTGCAGGTGAATATTTATTTACTGTTGTGGATGATAATGGTTGTACAGCTCAACAGGAAAACGTCGTAAATCAACCGGCGCGCGTTCAAGCTCATTTTACAACAACGGAAACCGAATGGACGATTCTTGATCCGACAGTTGAATTTTCTAATCAGTCACAGCAGGCTTCTTCTTATGAGTGGTATTTTGAAGATAGTATTCTTTCCAGTGAAATTAATCCCGTTCACACGTTTCCGGAAATTGCCGAGAAGTATGTTGTTACATTGATTGCAAGTAATGTAAATGGTTGTTCTGATACAGTGCGGAGGGAGCTGACGATTGACAATGAAAATCTATATTACATTCCCAATACTTTTACTCCTGACGGAAATGAATATAACGAAACGTTTAAGGTGGAGTTTTTCACAGGTTATGAACCTTCAGACTATCGATTTCTTGTGTTTAATCGGTGGGGAGAAGTTGTCTTTGAAGCTCGATCACCCGATGAGATGTGGGACGGAACTTACCAGGGGAAGAAGGCGAAAGAGGGGACTTATATCTGGAAGCTAGAATTTCGCGAGACCATTACGGATGAGCGCTATATCGATACGGGACACGTGACAATTATCAGGTAGTTAACTGCAAGCGCCTCGATAAACATGAGCCTAGAAGAAAAATATAAAGATTATACAAACAAGCGATTAATTGAAATCGTAATTAAATCAGAAGATTACCAACCTGAAGCCGTTGAAACTGCAAAAATAATACTTAGCAATAGAGATGTTAGCAGTTCAGAGCATAAAGAGGTTAGAGAAGCTATTGAAGCTGAGGAACAGAGACAGAAATCGCAAGAAAAAAAGCAACTCGAAACAGAGAAAAAGGTATTTAATTTTTTCAAGAATTTAAGTAACAAAATAAATCCATTTGATAAAACTGAGCCGACCTCAATCAAAATTTTGAATTTAGCCCTATTGGTTTATGGGTATTTGTTACTTGAACAGTTTTATTATAGCTTTAGTTTCTTGATTAGATCTCTAGTTAATTTTGACCTAATTTTATTGCTGATCATTTTTGAAGTGATTTATATACTCTTGACCATTTATTTCTTTTTTAAGAGGAAAAAAATCGGATGGATGATGCTTGTAGCTTGGATTAGTTATACTGCTGTGTCTTACATTGCAACAATTATTTATACTTTAAATCTTTCGCCAGCCGTTATAGAGTCTTTTAACAGGGATGATTATAAACCAAACTACCTGAGGTTAGTTTTTAATCTGTTATTTTACATTGGTTCTATTGTAGTTTTGACCTTAAAAAATATAAGAACGCTATTTTCGATTTCAAAGGTTAATATAATT
>CAYFTH010000056.1:0-18055 GCA_964346075.1 uncultured Fluviicola sp.
TTCACACGTTGTGTCGATGTTATAATTACCTTTTGGTTTATATTCCGAGTATTTTGTTTACGCTAAGTACGCCTTGAAAAGACATTTCACGACCATTACGTCTAATCCGCGTTCATTGCGGTTCTCCATTTCCATTATTTTTACCTCGATGGGAACTTTCCTTTATATTATATTCTGGGATCCTCAACTATTTATGAAGTTTTTTTAATTTTCACGAGCGACTCAAGTTGCGATCATTACCGAATGTTCGGCACAGTGTATGGTTAAACCTATAGAAATTATATGTTTATCAAATAGCTTTTAATTCTAATGAGATTTAGATTCAGTTGTAAAACTTACGGTGTCCATTTATCAGGAGTCTGAGATCGATGCCCTCAGCGCTTTACCAAAACGATACACATCCTCAAATGAGTTGTACAACGGAGCAGGAGCAACCCGGATGACGTTCGGTTCTCGCCAGTCGGCAACTACCCCCTCTTTTGATAAAGCATCAAAAAGTGCTTTCCCCTGTCCGTGTGCTAGAATAGAAAGCTGAGCACCACGCTTTTTGGGATCGTGTGGCGTGATTACCTCAAAATCAACAAGATCAGATTCATCAGAAATTTTGTTGATAATAAATTCCAAATATGCCGTAAGGTCATCTCGTTTTTTAGAAATGGCGGCCATACCAGCGCGTTCAAAAATGTCGAGTGAAGCATTGTGTGCAGCCATTCCCAGCACCGGAGCATTGCTCAATTGCCAGCCCTCAGCACCTTCAATGGGATCAAAACCAGGCTTCATTTGGAAGCGCTCGTCTTTATTGTGCCCCCACCAACCAGCGAATCGTGGAAGTTCCTTATTTTTTGCGTGTTTTTCATGTACGAACATTCCAGAAACCCCGCCCGGACTCGAATTTAAGTATTTATAAGAGCACCACGCTGCAAAATCAACTTGCCAATCGTGCAAATGCAATTCAACATTTCCGGCGGCATGTGCCAAATCCCATCCGACCATGGCACCAACTTTATGTCCCGCTTCCGTGATACTTTCGATATCAAAAAACTGTCCCGTGTAGTAATTTACACCACCAATCATTACGAGGGCGAGCTCATCTCCTGTCTCATTGATTTGAGCAATAATATCCTCTTCGCGCAACGTTTCCTCTCCATCCCTGGGAAATACTTCAACAAGTGCATCCTCTGGTTCAAATCCGTGAAATTTCACCTGAGATTCGAGGGCATACTGATCCGATGGAAATGCTTTTCCTTCACACAAAATTTTATAACGCTTGGCGGTCGGTCGGTAAAACGAGACCATCAATAAATGGAGGTTAGTCGTCAGTGAATGCGTCACAACTACTTCTTTTTCATGGGCTCCAACAATTTTAGCAATCTTAGGCGTGAGCAATTCATGATACGAAAACCAGGGGTTTTTGGCTTCAAAATGACCTTCGACCCCCCATTTTGACCAGTCATTCAACTCCTGCTGGATATAGTCCTTTGTAGCTTTGGGTTGCAGCCCCAGCGAATTGCCTGTAAAATAAACAACATCTTTATCCTGAAAATCAGGGAAGAAAAAGTCCTGTCTATAATTTGACAACGGATCGTCTTGATCTTTTTTTCGAGCAAAATCCAATGAGTTTTCGTAATGCATGCATCTAGTTTTTGAGAGGAGCGAAGTTACAAATAAAACGTCTTTTTCGTGCATCTGAACACTTTTATCTCATGCAACTTTTCTAAAGCTGTTACCGTCTCTTCATTGAACAAATCAAACAGACTATGCTCGACAATAAAATATATGCTCTTGCAGCATTCATCATCCTTTCATTTTCAGTGAGTGCTTCACATCTTGTAGGTGGGGAAATTTATTATGATACTGTAGGAATGGATGGGAATGGCAACATGGAGTACCGCATTTACTTTGAGCTATTTAGAGATTGTGACGGTATCGATTTTCCCGGAGAAAATGGTCAAGCACCTTTTCATTACACGATATTTTACCCCAACGGAGATGATACAACACAAGTCATTCCATTTACAACGGCCTCAGAACTACCATTGGTTTACGATGATCCCTGTGTAGATCCACCAGATAATGTTTGTATCGAGAGCACCATTTATGAGACCACCATCAAGTTGCCCCTAACAGCCAACGACTACACCATCAGTTATCAAGTGGGGAACTGGGCAGGTTCTTACGTCAATTTCTTAAATCCTGCCAGTTTGGGTATGACGCTCACAACAACCATCCCTGGCACCAGTACCGTAGCTGTACCAAATAATTCGCCACGTTTTGAAGATTATCCTCAAATTGTATTTTGTCTCGATAACGAACTGACTATTCCCTCAAATATGATCGAAGAAGATGGCGATAGTCTGGCCTTTTCTTTATGTGATCCTTTAGAATATGATAATAACGGAGGTGGTTTGAATCCCAACCCAGAAGAAGCTCCACCCTACAATTCCATTCCATGGGAAACGGGGTTTAGTGCCAACGAACCTTTTGGGAATGGTTCCCCCACAACCATCGATGGTGTCACAGGAGACTTTACAGTAACCCCCGATATGATTGGTAATTTCGTTGCGCGCGTTTGTGTCGAAGAATGGCGCGATGGAAGTTTGATCAGTACGCATTCTCGTACTTTCGGTTACACCATTGTCGAATGCGATGTCGAAGTTCCTTTTGAAATCAGTGTTCTCGGAGGTGGTGAGATTACAGAAGGATGTGGAGGCATTGAATTTTTGATCGAGCGGAATGATACAGTTGGAGATTTAGAATTGTACTCTGGTTCCAGCGGTGATGCTCAAATGGGGTTTAATTATGAAAACATGCCGGATACCATTATTATCCCTGAAGGTGTCCAAAATGACACCATCAGTGTGAACACCATTTTTCAACCAGAAGAAGAAGGGGATCTCGATGGGACCGCATTCCTGACTTATGAAAATATTTGCACTGGTGAACTCGACACCGTATCAACCAATTTCACCATTATCGATTATATCGAAATGCAGCTGACCATCGAAGATAGCATTAATCTGTGCGCAGAGGAAGGAACTGTATATCCTTTAACTCCCGATTCCTTCAGCGGTGGTGTGGGCCCTTATTACTTTGAATGGACTTCAGATGTTACAACTTACCCGAATAACGACACGGCTTTTATTGATGCTACCACGCTAAACGATAATCTCAATATGCATTATCTCAAAGTTTACGATCAATGCGGTTTTGAAATTGAAGGGGGTGCAATCGCGATTTATGAACAATGTAGAGTTGTAGTTCCAAATATTATCACGCCCAACAATGATAACGTCAACGATCTTTTTGTCATTCGAAACAATGGCGATTACGACCGCATCAAGGTTCAAATTTACAATCGCTGGGGCAACCTTATCTTCGAGAGTAACGACTACAAGGATAACTGGGACGGTACCCACAGGAACGGAAAACCCGTGACTGAGGGCGTGTATTTCTATACCGTTACACCTATGGGCGACAAATACATCTATCGCGATGACGATGAAGAAAACCCTTATTTAATGCATGGATATGTTCATGTAAAACGCGGTAAAGGGAAATAGGCACTAACTTTTGAAATTTCACGCCCTCGTAAAACAAAAGGAATCCTTACTTTTGTCCAAACAAAAAAAGGTGTCCATGGAACGCAAACAGTCCGAAAAACTCTATCAAGAAGCCTTAAATTATTTCCCTGGAGGTGTGAATTCCCCTGTACGTGCATTCAAAGCAGTTGAAGGAGCCCCACTTTTCATGAAAAAGGGACAGGGTCCATATATTTGGGATGAAGACGACAACAAGTACATCGATTTTTGCTGTAGCTTTGGTCCTTTAATTTTGGGACATAGTCATCCTGAAGTGTACGAAAATATCACTGAAAATCTTCAAAACGGAACAAGTTTTGGCACACCAACCCGGTTAGAAAATGAACTCGCTGATATCATTCTGTCAAGGAACTCGTTTATTGATAAAATTCGATTTGTAAGCTCAGGTACAGAAGCTGTCATGTCGGGAATTCGCCTTGCAAGAGGTTATACGGGGAAAAATAAAATCATCAAATTTGAAGGCTGTTACCACGGACATGTAGATTCTTTATTGGTTAAAGCCGGGTCTGGATTGGCGACATTTGGCGAGAGTTCCAGCGCTGGAGTGCCCGAAAATGTAGCCGCAGATACAATCGTCATCCCCCTCAATGATGAAAAAGCACTCGAAACGTGTTTTGAGCAATATAAAAATGAATTGGCTTGTGCCATTATCGAACCTATTCCAGCGAATAATGGTTTATTGCTTCAGGAAAAATCGTTTTTATTGAAATTGAGAGAACTTTGTACTGAACACGGTGTAATGCTGTTCTTCGACGAAGTGATTTCTGGGTTCCGAGTGGCCTTTTCAGGTGCGGCTGAATATTATGATATTGCACCGGATATTGTGGCTTATGGAAAGATTATCGGAGGAGGGTTACCCGTCGGAGCTTACGGCGCAAAAAATCACATTATGAAGCGTGTGTCTCCAGACGGACCAGTCTACCAGGCTGGCACGTTAAGTGGCAACCCTGTGGCGATGTCAGCTGGAATAGCGCAACTTACGGTTTGCTCCCAGAAGGGGTTTTACGAGGATCAGGAAAAGCGCACGCAGACAATGGTCAAGCACATCAATGCTTATGCAGACCAAAAAGGATATGATTTTGAAATCTTTACTGTTGGCTCTATTTTCTGGCTGGCTTTTTCAGATAAGTCTGCCATCCGAAGCGCCAACGAGATAGGTGCTGACATGACACCGTTTAAAAAACTGCACAAGGCACTCCTGGAGCGTGGCGTTTATGTTGGCCCCAGTGGTTATGAGGTTGGATTTGTTTCACTCGTTCACTCCGAAGAAGTTCTCGAGCAGGCATCCGAATTATTTTGCGATGCACTCGATGAAATTTTTGGGTAAGTCAACCCTTCCTGAACGATTGGCATCATGATAAAACTGAGCCTATTTGCCGTCGCTTTGCTCATGTCCTTTTGTTCGCTGGTTCAGGTCCAGGAGAAACAAACGGTTTATCTGCTCCCTGGACAAGGTTCGGATTGTCGTATCTTTTCAAAATTACGTATTGATACTGCGCAGTACAACCTGATCTGCCTGGAATATGGTGCTCCCCGATCAGACGAAAGCATGAAGCATTTTTCCATGCGCATCAGTAAAGTTATTGACACGACGCAACAGTTTATCCTCATCGGTGTATCACTCGGAGGTATGATCAGTACAGAAATTGCCCATCACCTCCATCCCGAAAAGGTTATTCTGATTTCCAGCGCTAAAACGAGGAAAGAATTGCCAAAACACTATTTAATTCAGCGTTTCTTACAGCCCTATCGCATTATTCCGAAACGCGTGATCAAAGCAGGAGCGATATTACTTCAACCAATCATTGAGCCCGATCGCAGAAAGGAAAAGAAAATTTTTGTTGACATGCTAAAGTCAAAACACCCGAACTATTTTAAAGAGACCGTGCGCATCATCTTAGAATGGGAACGGCAACAAAATCATGCGGAAAACATTATTCACATTCACGGTGACAACGATCATACTATTCCGATAAGAAACGTGAAGACGGACTATGTAGTGTCAACGGGTTCGCACATGATGACGCTAACACAGCCAGCGGTCATCAATCGCATTATCAACAACATACTACTGAACGACTAATGGTCATGCTCTATTCTTTCTGATCTTGGGCATCAAACGACTTTATTGCATTTAAAATACCATGCACATCCTGCTGCATCATGCACTTAAAATGTTTTTTAGGACATTTGCTATACCCAATTTTAGAGCAAGGTCGGCACGATAGGTTTTTCACTTGGTGGATCGTATAGGCCCCTGTATTCGTGGGACGGTAAGGATACATTCCAAATTCAGGCACAGTGTTGCCCCAGATGCTCACGATAGGCTTGTGCAATGCTGCAGCTATATGCATCATTCCAGTATCATGAGTAACGAGCAGGCGTGATTGTTGAACGACAGATGCAGAACCTTCGATACTTAATTCACCGCAAGTATTATAAATGGATTTTTCAGGTAATGCGCGACAGAGGGCCTCTCCATCTTTGATATCTGCTCTTCCTCCAATAATCACAACCGGACGATCCAGACCTTCTACAATTTCCACCCACTTCGAAATCGGAAGTTTTTTGGTGGTAAATTGTGCCCCAATAGCCAGGCAAATATAGTCGGCTCCATTGGTTATGCGCAGTGCCTCAACTTCATCCGCTTTATCGATAAAAAAATCCAGCCCCTTAAAGTCATTTTTAACCCCCAACGCAGCAACCGCCTCAAAGTAACGATCAACAATGTGAACATCAGGCATACGCTTGTACTTAAAATTTACATACAACCATTTCTGTACATTTAATTTGGGAAAAGTATAGTGCTTCTGCCGGAGCGCCGTCTTGATTTTCTGCGTCCGAATGTTGCGGTGCAAGTCAATAACATAATCAAAAGACGCTGCCTTTAATGTCGACAAAACATCGCTCTTATCCTCCCCCCAGGCATGCGCTTCATCCACCATCGGGTTGCGCGCATACAAGGAAACATATTGCGGTTTCGTAAGCGTATGAATCAATACATCATCCAATTGCTCTTTTAAACAACGAATGACCGGAGAAGTCAGCACGATATCTCCGATTGAACTCAGCCGAATGACCAACACCTTTGTCATAGAACAAATGTAATGAAAGATTTGATTGTCCATAGCATTGCTTAACTTTGTGCTGTGGATTATGCAATAGAAATAAAGTTTAAGGAGGTACTCTCCGAACTCGAGGAACGATTTGGTGGAGGAATGGATGCGCAGGCCGTCCTTTTTCTTATCGGTGTTCAGGAATTAGGGAAAGGTTACCAGAAATTTTCCAAACGACAAAAAACAGAACTCATGCACGTTGCGGTATGTACGGTGCTTGAGCCGTATGGTTTTTATAAAACAGTAGGTCGTGACGAGGACAACTGGCCGCACTTTGAATTTGTAAAAGAGCTTCCGCCGCTGGATGATCGTCAGCAACAACACCTGATCAAAGAAGCAATTATTGAGTATTTTAAAGCAGAGAAAAACGAAGACCCGGATACGATCAAAGTACCAGAAGTGTTGCGTTATTTTGAAGGAGGGTAGGTGCATATAGAGCGTGGTTCCACAGAGAACCCAGAGTTTTTACGGCTAGGGCGTGTTAGGAGAGCACAGAGTATGCAGCGCGTGGAAAGATAATACTACTCATTCTTAAAAGAACAGGTGTTCTACTTACGCCACTCATGCTCGGTGTACTCCAAAATCAAACATTCCTCTGTGGCCTCCGTGTAATTTATTGTTTCACAGAGAACACAGAGTTTTTAAGGGTAGGGCGTGGTAAGAGAACATAGAGCATGCAGGGCGCGAAAAGCTAATGATTCTTAAAAGAACAGGTGTTCTACTTACACCACTCATGCTCCGTGTACTTCAAAATCAAACATTCCTCCGTGGCCTCCGTATAATTTATTGTTTCACAGAGAACCCAGAGTTTTTACGGCTAGGGCGTGGTAAGAGAACATAGAGCATGCAGGGCGCTAAAGTACAATGATTCTTAAAAGAACAGGTGTTCTACTTACGCCACTCATGCTCGGTGTGCTCCAAAATCAAATATTCCTCCGTGACCTCCGTGTAATCTATTGTTCCGGCGTTTATTTTCCCTTGTCCTGATCTGTAGACTTCTTCTTATAAACAGGGATTTCCTCCCCCAATTGATAAACCCCTCTCTTGGGTATCGTCAGTTGAATGCCCGCCGCATCTAACGACTTTTTTGCCGCCTCAAGCTGTTCCCAGTACATGGGCCAGTATTCGGTAGACTTTACCCAGGATCGCGCCTCTATAAGCATTTCATAATCTCCAATGTTTTCGAGTCTTACATCCGGGGCAGGTTCTTTCAACACATTTTCACTCTTGGACTGCGAAGCCAACAGCACCTCTCGAATTTTGTCAATGTCTTCCTCAAAAGCAAACTTCAGGTTAACCTCTATTCTCCTTATGGGGTTCATCGTTCTGTTATCGACATCACTGTTAGCCACATTACCATTAGGCATCGTGATAATACGACCGTCAAATGTTTCTATACGCGTGTAGAGGATATCAATTTTAATGACGTCACCGACCTTTCCATTGACTTCCACGAGATCACCTACGCGGAAGGGCTTAAACGCCAAAATGAGCACCCCTCCGGCAAAGTTCGCCAAACTCCCTTGTAATGCGAGTCCAACAGCGATACCGGCAGCACCAAAAATGGCGATAAATGAGGTCGCCTGAATACCTAAAATGATCCCAATGATGGCAAAAAGTAAACCATAGAGCACAAAGATGGACAGGCTCTCAATAAAAGTACGCAGCGAAAGTTCAATGTTCGCTTTGCGCAAAAAACGCTTTAAAAAACGCTTTAAAAGCCGTATAATTAACACCCCCAGGACTAAAGCGAGAATGGCTTTTATCGCCGTAGGACCTACAGCCTTGATAAAATCAAAAAACTGCTCTTTGAAGTATGAGAAATTGAATTGATCCAAGCCCTACTTTTTCTTAAATGCATTGATGGCGTTCACGGTAAAGTCTGAGAGAACGAGCTCACCGCTCAGCGCAGCACGACTTGACAACAGGTCATCCCAGTTTTCAGTTCCTTCCCAAAATACTTGTTTGAGCAATTTCATCGCTTCGGGGTTCGACTTCGCCAAATTATTCGCCAACTCATCCACGGACTCATCCATAGCGTCAGCATCATCAAAAATTTCGGCGTACAACCCATTTTCACGCGCCCAGGCTGCTGATTTCCAAGCTGTGGCATTTATGGCCAACTGGCTCATTGCAGACGTTCCTACTTTTCGCTCCACAGCAGGACCGACAACAAAAGGACCAATACCAATCGCCAACTCAGAAAGTTTGATGTCGGCAAATTTCGTCGCGTAACAATAGTCGACGGCGCTCGCCAATCCGACGCCTCCACCAACGGCTTTTCCCTGAACGCGGCCTATGATTAATTTTGGACATTTACGACAGGCATTAATAACGTTAGCAAAGCCCATAAAAAACTTTTTACCCGTATCCAGATCTTTGATAGAAATGAGCTCATCAAAACTCGCTCCCGCACAAAATGCGCGGTTTCCTTCGGATTTTAGCACGATGACTTTTGCTTCATCCTGTGCTCCCAGCTCAGTAATTGTATCAGCTAATTTTTTGAGTACCCGACCCGGCAGGGAGTTGCTTAACGGATGATGGAAAACGACCGTTGCAATTCCTTTGTCATTGATTGTATATTGAACATCTCCTTGATTGACAGCATCTGTATTACTCATTGATTCTGTTTTTTTTGATTGTTACCAAAATTAAATATTTGCACGTACTTTCGCTCACAAGACGGCGAAAAGATTTCGAAAAACCTTTTTGCAGGGATAATTTTTCTGCATTGTCTCGTTCCTAAGTTGATGCCTTATTGCACTAATGAGTTACCAATTTAAATCGTAAAAACAAACATAATCTTGAGATATACAATTTAATACTGTTCGAGATAATCAATAAATTAATATGCGCAACTTCACTTAGAATAGCTCAAAATTCTTTATTTACTTTTTATTCACAAGTGTAAGTCTTTTTGGTGTTCATGAGCTCACTTCGTTCGGTTCGCATTACTCACTTTTGTGAGTTTTAAAAGTGTTCGTGAGCTCCCTTCGGTCGGTTGCTCCAAAAAGTAACAACCGTGCCTGCCGGCAGGCTGGAAAGATCTCCGCCAGCGGTCGGACACCGTAGCGCTTGATAGTTGATCTCGTTTGCACTCCTGGAAATTGATGATGGTCCCTGCGCTAACGCTTGGTCTTCAAAAGCGGTGCTTTTTCTTCTCCGCCGACAAGCTTTGGAGCTTTCACCATCATTAACAATTTCCAGTTCGTTGCTCCTTCGCTCAACTATAATGCGCGTCGCTCAACCTCTGAGTTTATGATAGAATCAATCAGTTCTGCCTCCTTTTTATACCATATTGATAATGAAAAAAATAGATATATCCTTTGTTTTAACATCTGATAGTAGCCGTCAAAACATCAAAATACTTTCCTGATAGGTTTAACGAATTAGCTTGGTAACCCAATTACACTATTCTGCTTTTGCTTCGACCCAATCGCCATTTTCTCTGATCAATTCAATCAAGGCGCCCACAGCTTCGTCTTCTGGTACATTTTTCTTAACGACGGTTTTTTCTTTGTACAAGTGAATTTTACCCGGTCGCGTTCCGACATAGCCATAATCAGCATCAGCCATTTCCCCCGGTCCGTTCACAATGCAGCCCATAATTCCGATTTTTACTCCCTTGAGATGAGCTGTATGTTTGCGGATTTTTGCGGTTGTTTCTTGCAAATCAAACAAGGTGCGCCCACACGAAGGACACGAAATGTATTCTGTCTTTGAAATGCGGGTTCGCGTAGCTTGAAGAATCCCAAATGCCGTACTATTGATCATCGTTGGAGCTATTCTGGATTGATTAGACAACCAGATTCCATCTCCGAAACCATCGATGAGTAATGCGCCCAGCTTGGTCGATTGCCACAGCTGAAAAGATTCAGTGTCGTCTGTTTCTGTACTGTATTTGAGGATAACTGGTAAATCAATGTTTTTTAGTTTTAAAGTGCGATAAAAATGGCGCATCACCTGAACGTAATTACTGGCGTTCGTCTCTACAACAAGTACCACGTCTCGCAAAAAATGAAGGTCCTGTACATCCAGATTAGTGGGATCCCAGCGCAAAAAGTTCAATTTCGGATGACCAAAACCTTGTGCAGGAATGGCATCATACATCGGATAAAAGTGCGCGCGATCTTTGTTGTTGTGTTCCCAATTTTCGTGATCCATTACAACGCCTAACATGCCGGGAACTTCAAAGTCTACCGTATGATCTCCAACAAAAACATAGTCTGCCGCGAGGTCCTGAGTCGTCCACTTATCGAGTGTTTTGGAATAATTGTACCCAAATCCAAAAAATTGCCCCGGAGTAATTGTTTCACGTTCACTGATATCAGCAAAAACAACGGGGGCATTTTTCCCTCCAACATTGTTGATGGTGATACTATCGCGACGTTCATGCTCGAAAGGATCGTATGGCGTATCGAGGTGCTCTGGTAACGCAACAGCTTGCTCCTGATCGACATATTGCGCCACCAGCTTTTGCGCCACCGGAATTTCCGCTTCAGGAGCTTCCGTAAGGGAAACCCTTATCGTATCGCCCAGCCCGTCTTCCAGTAATGTTCCAATCCCAACAGCTGATTTAATGCGGCCATCCTCTCCATCACCTGCCTCTGTTACACCGAGATGAAGCGGATAGTTCATATTTTCTTCGAGCATACGCGCCATAAGATAGCGGTAAGCCTGCACCATGACTAACGTATTACTCGCCTTCATAGAGATCACAATGTCGTGATAATCGTGCTTGCGACAAATGTGCAGGAACTCCATTGCCGATTCCACCATACCTTCAGGAGTATCGCCGTAACGGCTTAAAATCCGATCAGAAAGAGAACCGTGATTTGTTCCAATACGCATAGCAGTGCCATTCGTCTTACACAGTTTTACAAGAGGTGTAAATTTCTCTTCGATCCGCTCCAGCTCAGCGCGATAGGAAGCGTCCGTATATTCAATTTCTTCAAACTTTTTTTTATCTGCGTAATTTCCAGGATTTACCCGAACTTTTTCTACATATCCAGCAGCAATCTCTGCGGCATTTGGCGTAAAATGAATGTCGGCTACCAACGGGGTGGTGTACCCTTCTTTCAACAGGTTCGCTTTGATCGCCTGTAAATTTTCTGCTGCTTTTTTTGAAGGTGCCGTAAGGCGTACGAGCTCACATCCCACATCGATCATGCGTTTGGACTCTTCCACAGACTTTTCGGTATCCATGGTGTCTGCAGTGGTCATAGATTGTATTCGTACGGGGTTTTTCCCGCCGATACCGATATTGCCCACAGGAACTTCCCGGGTGTTTAGTCGCGACCGATTGTAAGGATCATTGCAATATTTCATGGTTGTGCTCTTTCGCTAACAAATGTAATACATCACGAGCAACAGTTGGGTGCGTTGACTCGAGAATTTACCTTAATAAACAGCTCATTTTTTTAAAAGTTTACAATCACAGACGAAAATAAGCATTCAGCTTATTCTTTTCATTCTCCCAACACTCAATTTTGCGCGCCTTAATACAATTTTCTTTGCACTGCCGCAACCGATCTGAGTCCTGAATCAGCGCATTAATCGACTCTGCAATAGCTTTTGGTTCGTGGGCAGCGATCACACTTCCCACCTCATATTGCTCAACAATCTTTACGATTTCTATAATGGGTGAAGTGATAACCGGTGTACCAGCCTGAATGTAGTCAAAAACTTTGTTAGGCAATGAGTACCGGTAATTGGGATTGGAGTCTTTATCAAGCGTAAGTCCAACATCAGCACAATACGTATAGTTCATCATTTGGTCGTACGGAACCCGATCAATAAACCGAACACTCCGCTCCATTTTGTCTTCCTTTACACGTTTTTTGAGTTGCGGGATAATGTCTCCGCTACCCACAATATACAAGACTGCATTTTCCACATACCGCATAGCTTCAACGGCTTCTTCAGCACCGCGGTCGACATTAATTCCCGCCCCCTGAAGGATAATGAGCTTTTTATCATCGGGAAGCCCCAGGGCACTGCGCGAAACCGAGGATCCTGGCCTCCATGATAGAGCCACGTTACGCACCACACCGACGGGAACGGCATACCGCTCTCTATAAATACTTGCAATGGATTCGTTCACCGTGTACACATCCTTAAGTTTGGGGAAAATCCATTTTTCTATTGCCAGCCAACAACTCCGAACATAAGGACGCTGGGTCAATTCCGGCACCTCGGTAAATAGCTCATGTGAATCGTAGACGAGTTTTTTTGTTTTCCGTTTTAGGGAATATGCCATATAGTTCGCCAACAGCGTATCCAAATCGTTGCTCAACAAAACTTGAGACCGGCGAACAAGTAAAAACAAAAACAAACGGAGATTAAAAGCAGCATAAAATAGCGGTCCTTTTGTAAATACAAGTCGCATGCGATACGTCGAGTAAGGGCGTTCATACAGGCTTTTGCTATTCTTTAACCGTCGCCCCACGAGCAAAACACGAAAACCCTTCTCGTGCAAAAATGTACACACTTTATGAACGCGCTGATCGGTGTACAGGTCATTCGTCACAGAAACTATAATGCGTGGAGCTTTCATAACTTCAAAAATAAAAAGACTTCACGGATTCCTGATTATTGATGGAGCTTTTGTAAGGCATTGATAATTTGATGGGCGTGTGTACGAAAGCCAAAATCGCGTTTTAATTCATCTTGAACCTTTTCATTGGGCAGCAATTCCTGCTGAAGGTATTCATGCACTTCACGAATTGCCTCCTCAGGTGTTTCTTTCACATTACAAAATGGTTCTAATCCCGTACCTACTACCATTTTTTCGTTACATAACACCGGTTTTCCCGAACAAAGGGCATGCATTAATTTCAACTTAATACCTGTAGACTGTTGGGTATAAAGCAAATGAACATTGGTCTGCGTCATGAATTGATGCAATGTTTCATCATCGGGATTCGCGATCAGATCCACATTCTCAAATTCTTCGATTTTCCGTTTTAAGCCTGCGGTAGGTAATTTCCCCGCGAAGATAAACCGTGCATCTGTTTTCGAACAAATATTGTTGAGCAACCAGTGTGCTGCGCTATCATTTTCTGCCACACATAAATTACCGTGATACAGGGCAAACGGGTAATCGACAATGCGTTCCGCTTTTAACTCGGGAAATTGACACCGTATTGCGACGGGTAAATGAGTTGCATTTCCATAATGAGACTGATAATACTCCGTATCTTTTGGGGTTATGCACAATAATTGATCGGCCTTTTGGAGATTTTTTTCGTGTTTTTTCAACCGCTTGGCCTCCGTTTTAAAATATTTCTTCTTCCAACTTGCTTTTTCTTGTCTACCCAGTTGGGTATAATAATCGTGCTCCACATTATGAACGCGAACGAGTTGTATTTGATCTTTCAGTTCCGGATGACCCAGATAAGCAGTGGTGTGCTGACCTTCAAACAAGATTGGTGCCCCGTGGGCTTTTAAATTTTTCAGCAAATGCTTGCATGTTCTGGAAGCCACAATCATAGGGTCTTTACCAACCATTGAAGCAACCTTGTTTTTGCGGGGGTAATAATGTACCTCATCGCACCATTTTTTGAGCAGTTCCACTTCTCCCCGACCGTAATCGAAGCAATGCAAAATGATTGACACACCATTGGCGTGCAGTGCCTGAATGCGATTCAACACATCAATCACGCCACCATAGTTTGCCGGCCAGGGAACATCGAAAGAAACAATATGCAGCTTCATCACCGAAGCTAAAGTAATAGAATTTATTTGAAGTTAATAGACAAAGTGATTACAAAAGTTACACCCTGAGATTTACAGTAGTAGAAATTCGTTAAAGCTATTCAGAAAAAATGCTGCATGAAGAGTAATTACACTTACTACTTTACTAAAAATGAGCTTTTATCCAACAAAAACAGGGTTATACGGTAAAAACACGTGATTTACTGTTCCAGATTTGTTTTTAGTTTGTGCCAGAATTATTCGATAGATTGTATACCAAAAAGTATTTATTGGGTTGGGTTGGTTTTATGGAGTAGGCTTTTGGGCACTTGATGTGATTTCGCGATAGCGGGGGATTTTGAAAGTTCTGAAACCACAAGATGGAACCTTGAGGTATGTGAAATTACTAAAAGAATAATAAGATAATAAAGATTTAATTTCACTATTATATGGTATGAGTTAAGATATCTCATTTCATTCGAGAATTCCTTAAAATCAAAAATTTCATCGCGGTACATCGAGGAGAAAACCATAGTTTTCTTGCAAGTACTTTTTATAAGCTATAAAACAGAACAATGGGAGCTTTTGGAGTTTGTATGATGGTGTTCTTCTAACGAAAAAAAAGCCCGATCATAATTGACCGGGCTTTTATCAATAAAAAAAGAAATTTTACTGTTTAACAAGACGCCTAGTTATTGTTTTTGTAGTAGTTGCGATTCGGATAAAGTAAACACCCTGAGGAATTTTGGTCAGGTTCAATTGACTAGAATTAAGTCCTGAACCTTCCATTAATTGCTTTCCATTGATAGTTAAAAGCGCATAATTAAACTCTCCTGAAAGTTCAATCTCAACATTATTATTAGCAGGATTTGGATATACTTTTACCTCAGATAATTCGGATTCTTGGAGGCTTACTTGAGAATCGACGGTAGTTTGATCCGTTACTGAACAACCGTTCGCATCTGTCACAACTACAGTGTAAGTACCAGCCGGTATATTTATTAAATCATCATTGTCATCATTATCTCCTGTACCATCATTATCCCAGTCAAAAGTGAATGGAGCAACACCTGAAGTTACGGTTAATTGGATATACCCATCATTTCCATTCATCTCATCAGAAGGGTTTAATGTTATTGTTGGGTTCATATTTACAGTTACAGTAACTGTATCATAGCTTGCGCATCCACCTGAAGTTACCGAAGTTACGATGTAATCTTCAGTACCGACAGGTTGCGTGAATGGAGTGTTTTCAGTTACACCTCCATTCCAGCTAATAGTTGAGCCTGTTCCTGAAGTTGTCGATGTTAACGTAACCTGATCTCCTTCACAATATGAAGGTTGATCTGCAGAACCAGTCACTGTTGGTACAGGTACAATAAGAGAATCCATGAATACTTGTGCTATGGCTTCACTTCTAGTGTTATTTATAAGATTAGCTGGATCGGAAGAATAAAGAAGATAATAGATCCTCGTAGTGCCACTGATATTGTTTAAGTCATGTTGATCATTATTTGTATCAGTTGAGAAAGTGTGAGTAGCAGCCGCGTTTTCGGGTATAATCATCATGTGATTAATTGATGGATCACCAGCTCCATAGACCCTTTTAACAAAAACGTCGTAGTTATTACCAGAACTAGTCATACTAAATACATGATCGTCAACATTTCCACTACCATCAGCACCATTATTACCAGTAATATAAAAGGAATTAATACCATCTATATCTGCAGCCAAAACAAATAGACCTGGAAGTTCACGAGTAAAATAACTTCCATTGGGACCAAAATCTGTATTTGGCATGATTACATTATCAGAATACGGTATAAAAGTATTTATATCTGTATTGATTTGATTCCCTCCATCATACATGTCTCCACCTCCATCACTGATCTCGTTTGTTCCATCGTAATTGAATTGATACATGTCAGGCACCGTATCGGTTACAGATGTGTATCCATTATTAATATTACAAAGTGCATCTTCAAGAGAGACCTGAGAAAAGATAAACGATGTCGCCATCGTAAAGACTGAAACTAATTTCAGCTTAAAATAATTTTGTTTCATAATGTTTTAATATTAGTTTTATTTAAATAAAGTTAAATAATTTTTCTTAGTGCTTGATAAAATTTTAAAAAATTTGCCATTACTTATTGTTTTGATTCAACTCTGCAATGTTTAATGTATTAACAACCAAAAAAAACACAAATGAAATTAATTTTTAGCATAGTACTCGTTATGAGTATTCTTACCAGTTTTGAATTTTTTAAGACATATGAAGAAGTAAAAATTGGGAGTCAAGTTTGGATGGCTAAAAATCTGAATGTCGAGACATTTAGAAATGGAGATGAGATTAAACGTGCCCGAACCTCTGAAGCTTGGGAGAAAGCATATGAAAACAAGGAGCCTGCGTGGTGCTATCATAAAAACAATCCTGATAATGGTGATAAATATGGAAAACTGTATAACTGGTATGCTGTAAATGACCCAAGAGGACTAGCTCCAGAAGGGTGGGAAATTCCCAGTCAAAGTCAGTGGAAGCAATTAACAAAATCTGTGAGCGAAGAAGCCGAAGCCGGAAAAAAAATGAAAAGTAAAAGTGGATGGAAGGAAAATGGAAATGGCACTAACGAAAGTGGTTTTTCGGGTCTTCCTGGAGGGTTCCGAGCTTTTAACGGCGACTTTCATAAATTGGAAAAGAACGGGCGTTGGTGGAGTACAACTGAATACATGGACTATAGGGCACATTACTTGGGGCTTTCTTACGATAAGAGTGCAGCTAAATTATCCAGACATGGAAAAGGTCTTGGGTTTTCCGTTCGATGCATCAAAAAATAAAGCTTTTGACTGGATCTGTTTTTTTGAAAGAGGGCTTTTTTCTGAGTAGTTGTAATGTTAACGCCCACTCATTGATATATCGAAAATTTTATACTTACGTTTTTATCGAAAGACTACGAGCGCGATAACTTCAAGCTCGTGCCTAAACAGGAGTGCGAGAGTGCTCCTGTTTACTTTTTTAGTATAAATCAAAAGCCTTTCAAGTTAATCTGAAAGGCTTTGATCGTATTATTGTTTTTTGAATATTTTACGATGCTAATAAATCAAATGGGTTTGTTATTGTTTTTTGACCATATGATTTTAGTAGATCAATGAGGTTTGAATTTGAAGTTTTTTCTTCTGCCTCGTTTGATGATTCACTTACATTATCAGGAATACGACTCGAGAAGAACGACCATAGCTTCTTTCCATTATACGTTTTGTTTACGTCTGGGAAAGATATGATCGGAGCAATGTTGTCTTGATTTTTAAATTCCTCTGAATATTCAAATCGCCATTCTTTCTCCTTGAGTTTATACTCGAGGGTACCGATCAATAGCTTTTTATACTTCAATTCGAAAACTACATTATCATCGTCGATTGATTTAACATCATGACGGTAATTGACTTTTGAACTTTTTCCTTTGAAAATATTTTTTATTGCTTTCACCATTCTCACTTTCTTTAGTCAAATAATTCGTTGATTAATTTAAACCTAAACTTCAAACATTCAACTATTAATTTCCTTCTCTCTACGCTTAATAGACGTTTAAAGTTATTATTTATAACGTTAATACACCTATTTAAATTGTCGTCTGATATTAAATA
>CAYFTH010000057.1:0-17936 GCA_964346075.1 uncultured Fluviicola sp.
AATAAAGTTTTTGTGTTGATAACTTTAGACTAAAAAAAGTGTGAGTTTGCCCTGGTCATCAATTTTAATTATCTAACTCGTAAAGATCTTCCAATAGAAAGCGTCGTCGTTGATCGAATGTTATTCAATTGACATAACCTCCTCACGGAAGTATTGTGTTTGCGTGCAATACGGCCTAATGTGTCGCCGCGACGAACCCGATAATACGCTTCCTGGTTCGAGGCATATAATGCATGTGACGGCGCAGCTCCTGGTACAAATAAATCAGAATACAAGAATAAATTTTCATTGCGTACGCACTTTTTCTTGAAATTAATTACTTCTTCGGGATTGAGAGCAGCATCGTAAAAGCGCGTTTCAAAATGCAAATGAGAACCATAGGAATGCCCAGTGTTTCCTCCTCGACCAATTAAATCACCAGCCTTTACGCGCTGGTTAGGTACGACGTCTAACTGACTCAAGTGTGCATAAAACGTTTCTAATCCGTTGTAATGACGGATAACCACCAAATTGCCAAATCCTTCCTTGTTGTACTGCGCATACCTCACTTTGCCATCAAAGGCCGCTACAACACTATCACCTGTTTGAAGATCAATATCAATACCATTATGATAACGTCCTCTCCGATAACCATAACGCGAAGTAATTCGACCTTCAAACGGCATAACAAAATCGTCATAACTGGAATCTGTAACGCATATCCATAACGTGTCCCTCAATGCTCTCAGGTCATTTTGTTTATCCGAGGCGTAGCACGAGTTATTGTCCCAGGGCCACGTATAATTATAGCTACTATCTGCTTCAAAAAAAGTGTGAATGGAAGTATTCATGACTCCATCAAAATTAAGGTCTTCTAAATACTCCCATGTGCGATTATCATATACGACCATTTGACCTTCGCTCGTTTCGATCGTATCTACAATCTCTTGAGAAAGGCAATTACTGCTCATCGTTAGAAAAGTCACAATAAAAAAAGGAATTTTATGCATAAGATTATTGTTTAGCGCTTTCTTTTGAAGCTTCAAATTTATTGAATACGTCCACTACCTGAATGGTATCCAATAAAAGTTGTGAACAGTTCATCATGAAAATTCTGTTTCAAATTCACGGAGTGCGAAATCTATTTTCAATTTAGCGCCTTGTTGAGATCCAAAAACAGAATGACAGACTCGACCTTTCGCATCTGAAATGATCCAATGGGGTGTACCTTCACAAGCATAATGATCATACAAAAGATGATCCTCGTCGATATATATCGGAAAAGGCGCTTCTCCTTTTCTAAAAACACGTTTTATAGCTTCAATAGAGGTACGCTCCTTTCCAAAATCAACATGTAGAACAATCAAGTTCACGTACGGAAATTCTTGTCTAATATCATATCCAAAAGGCAGGGCTCTTCCTGTACACCCTAAACACCGAGTGGAATAAAACAAGATGAGATTAAATTGATCAGTCGACAATAAACTGCCCAATTCCCGGTATTTATTGTCCAGATCTCCCAGTTTGAGATGCAATATATTGCCTGCTCTGTTAGTCTTCATGAAGGATTTTTATAACTGACTGCATTTCAGATGGCCAGATACATCTAAAAACAAGCGAATGAGTATATTTACCCAAAAAATCACTCATTTCTTAGAAAGAGTAAACATAATCTTTCAATTTGACAGGCACCAGCGTGGTCTAGGCTACGGCACGAACCACGGTTCTCATCCTATCCCGACGAAATTCAAACTTCGTTTTCATTGGTCGGGATGAGAGGATTACCTCCTCTTCGGTCGGTGGTCTCCGCTTCGCTACGGCACGAACCACGGTTCTCATCCTATCCCGACGAAATTCAAACTTCGTTTTCATTGGTCGGGATGAGAGGATTCGAACCTCCGATCTCTCGCCCCCCAGACGAGCACTTTAACCGGACTAAGCTACATCCCGAAATTCGGTTGCAAATATAATACTTTTTTATTGATCTTGTTGAATTACTTTACCAATCCGCACATCGTAGAGAATATCTTCATTTGGCCGAACTAAATCTTTTAGACCTTCTTCACCATATGCTTCGCGGGATGGTATGTATATCAATAATTTATCACCTTCTCGAGCAAAATGAAGCGCCTTATAAAGGCCAGGCACAATATTTCCGTCACCCATCACCAAATGAAATGGGCGATTGCGCTGATAACTGTTGTCGTAGCGAGGAGATGATTCTGAACTCACCCAATAATCAAGGTATACCTCATCTTTATAATCAATTGAATCACCTGGTGTCTTCGGTTCATCGACTTTCCAGATTTTGATTCCATCCACTTCCTTAATTGGTTTCATGCGATCTAATACACGCAGTGATAAAAAATTGTCCGCGTTCGGTGGTACCACACCTTCAATTCCTTTTTCACCCCTGGCAAGATGCGCAGGAATCATCACATCCACATCATCTCCAATTCTTAAATGCTGCATCGCAATATCCCACCCTTCCGTTTGCTGATTCCAACCTACGACAAATGGGAGGTACGGTTTTTTTACCAAATGATTACCGTCATAAATGGTTCCATCTTTTAGCTTGTTCCGATAATCAATTTTAATGACATCCCCCTTTTTTAACTTTGAACCATCACCGTGCTCAAACCATTTAATCTTAAGACCACTTTCAAGCACTAAAGAATCACGTACTTCAGCTGTTTGCTGGGAAATCGTATCCTGATGATTAGCATTTCGCGTTGAATCTTGAATTCCATTCATCAGTGAATCCGCCACGTGTTCAGAACCTTTCTTTTTGGAGTCAGACCCATCTTCCACTCCATCAATTTCACATGCAACTAACAGGGCAATCAATGATAAAAGCGCTACAATTTTCATTTTAATAAATTTTTACGAGTTCTAAATCAACAACCAGTACCTGTAGCGGAGGAATGTTTTCAAAGTCTCCGAGGAGTCCATGTCCGATATGACTGGGTATAATTAATTTGGCCTTATCTCCTTCAGACATATATTTAATCCCTTCCATGATTCCCGATTCAATATCGGAACGATCCACCTTAAAATTACTTACCTCGCCATCTTCAGAAGCGTAACACAGCTCTCCATCCAATTTTTTTATTTCAAATCTAACATCTACCTGATCCCCTGACTTTACAGTCTGACCAGATTCGTCTTCATAAACCCAATAGCGCAAGCCAGAACCCGTAGTCTTCATTTCCCACTTTGGACGCTGTTTTAAGAATACTTTAATAGCTATCTCTTCTTCTTCTGTAAACCGTTCATTAAGTGCAGTCGATTGGTCTTGTGTCCATTCCACCCGTTGAGGCTCTGACGCTGTTTCATTTTCGCACGCCTGAAAAAAAATGGCACCAAAAATAAGAATCAAGAGTTGATATAGCGCGATGCGATCAATCATTAGAAAAAACAGTTTTTACCTTAGTAATGGCTTCTTCAAGTGGCCCTTCCCACTTTCCTCCAGCAGCATTTGCATGTCCTCCACCACTAAAATACTCATTAGCTATGACATTAACAGGATTATCGCTACCCTTTGATCGGAATGAAATTTTTATGATTCCATCACTTTCTTTTAAAAAGATAGAACGATTCACGCCCTGAATTGACAGTCCTATATTGACTAACCCCTCGGTATCTCCTTTTTGATAGTTGAAGCGTTCAAGTTCTTCAGTCGTCAAACTCATGACAACTGTTTTTTGATCTTCCAACAACTCTAATTTTTCGTTTATCGTAAAACCACGTAATTTAAGTCGATCAAACGTGTTGGTGTCAAAAACCCTCTCGTGAACTTCATTTCCAATGACACCAGCTTCCAACAACAAGGCTATAACACGATGCGTATGGGGTGTGACACTCGAAAAACGAAAAGATCCTGTATCCGTCATTATTCCACAGTATAAGGGCGTGCCAATCGTAGCATTCAGGAGCTGCTCTTCTCCTAAAGCTATCATAAAATCAACAATAAGTTGAGCCGTTGAACAAGATTCAGGCTCCGAGAACGAAAACTTAAAACCTTCCTTAGGGTCTAAATGATGATCAATCATGATCGTTTTCGATTTATTTCGTTCGAGGCGTTTCCGCAATTTTCCTACCCGTCCAAAATCATTAAAATCTAAACAGAATATCACATCAGACGCATCCAGCTCTTCATGGATTGCTTCCAGGTTCTCTTCGCCATTTATTATATCAGAAGCACCTGGCAACCATTCCAGAAAATGTGGCGCAGGATCGGGATGACATACCACGACATGCTCTATTTTCTGTTTTAAAAAATGAAGAAGTCCCAGAGAGCTACCTACGGAATCACCATCAGGTGACTTGTGTGCTACGATTACGCAGCGCTTCGAACGAGTCAAAAGGTTTTGAACCTGTGCAACTCGCGAGGCATCAAATGTTTGCATATAGTTATATGGGTTTAACCGAATTAGTTTAAACCAATTTTTTGTTGTCTCTTTGTTTCAATAAAGACGACTACGCACTGAACAAGCTTTGAATCTTCAACGCCTTTTAAATTGATTCGCACTTTTAATCGTTTTGTTCGCGGAGAAAAGAAAACCGCCTTTTCATCTTCTGCACTCTTTTCAGAGTCATAAAATACGACCTCCTGACGCTTATAAACCATACGTCCATCTTCTTTTACCTTGTTAACTTCTGATCCTACTAACTGAAAATCTACATCATCCTTCGAAAACTGCTCATTTCCGGAAACTACAGTAACACGATACTGCATTCCTCCTTGAGCAATAAACTTCATCTCATAGGTATCTCCAGGTCTTAGCGGACCAGACTTTGATTGTGAATTATCTCCCCATCCAGCGTCGTATTCTGCTTCCATAACATCGAAGGCTCTTGGACACTGGCTATAGGTGACAGTACTCAGTAAAAATATCGTTAAAATTGCTGTTATTCCTTTCAACATAATCATTCATTTAGGTTTATGATACGATAGAAGACCGTATTTCCTTAATCAAACTTTTCATATTCTTGTAAGATGATGCCGTGAATAAACAAGCACTTCCACCACTGAGAACCATCACATCACCTTCGTCTTGTTCAACCTCCAAAGAAGACTCTTTACAGTCTAGTTCTTCATAAGCTGTTTGAATTTCTTCCAATTTTTCAATCAGTTTAGCTACATCATCGTCATCGTCGTACGCGCTCGCAAAACCAATAAGGTTCTGTAGGATGTACTTTTGATCTACAATGTATTCTTGAATCTCATAATTTTCTTCAAATTCACCAGAAGTAACGAACAAAATATGCATTGTTTCAATCCATGAACCACCGAGAATGAGTGTTAAATCACTTCCTTTCCCGTTATCAATCATCTGATCATATACCGTTAGATAATTATCCGAAGTCAATTCGAAGAGACGCTCACTGTCCGCACCGATTTCCTCAACTTCTGTCAGTAACTCCTCGCCATACACTTTAGTAATATTAAGATCACGACCCAATTTATCTAATGTAGAAACATAATCGAGAAAAACTTTTTTGCCTTGATCATAGCGCATCAGATAAGCTGCATCCGATAAATAAACACCAAAGTTTAAGGCCTTTTCCTGACGCGTTGTATATTCCGAAACATTGGAAAGTTCATTCACGGTGCCCTGTTTCAATTCACCACCTAAAGCGCGCAATAAATCATACTGCTCATTAGGAGAAGGGATCGAATACACCTCTTCATTTCGAGGTTCATCGTCTGGAGCTTTTTGCTCCTCTTTGTCCTGAGGCAAATCAACTTTTTTCTTCTGATTCTCGTCAGACTTACATGCGACCATCGACAAGAGCAGACCAGAAAGGGTAAGTAATACAATTTTATTCATGTTCAAAACATTTTGATATAGTTCAAATTTAACGATTTTTCAATGAAAACCTAACAAGATTAAAAATTCCTGTTAAACCAACTTCTTCATTTTCATTTCTTTCTCAATACGAGTCTTCAAATCTTTACTTATCTGCACCAGCGGCAATCGCAAATGTGCACTTGCTTTATCCAACAACTCAAGGCAATACTTCACACCAGCGGGATTTCCTTCTTCAAACATCATATTGGTTAAAGCCAATAATCGGTAATGAATGACTCGAGCATGTTGAAAATCACCATTAACCGCACTATTTACCATTTCCGCATATTGTTCAGGAAAAGCATTGGTTACCACAGATATAACACCGTGAGCCCCTGCCGCTATCATTGGCATCGTGAGTGCATCCTCTCCTGATAAAACTGCAAAATCATCTTCAACGTGGTTGATAATTTCCATGACCTGACCAAAATCACCAGAAGCTTCTTTCACACCGACGATATTTGGCGATTTAGATAGATGTATGGTGGTCTCAGCTGTCATGTTACTACCCGTTCTTCCCGGTACATTATACAAGATTAGAGGGCGTTTCGATTTTCTTGCAATCGTTTCAAAGTGTTCTATTATTCCCTGTTGTGATGGCTTATTGTAATGCGGTGAAGCACTCAAAAAACCATCAACGTGTTGATTTTTAAAGTTTTCCATTTCCCATGCCAGTTGGGCCGTATTATTTCCGCCCATTCCCAGGACAATCGGCAATCGCCCATGATTTGTCTCGATTACAACATCCAGAACGCGCGTTTTTTCCTCACTCGCAAGTGTTGCTGCTTCGCCTGTCGTTCCTTGCACAACCAGAAAATCTGTTCCATTCTCTGCCTGATCATTCACCAACTGTGCGAGCCGCCTTTCATCTAATGAGCCGTCTTTTTGAAAAGGTGTAATTAATGCGACACCTGTACCCTTAAACATCATATCTTATCCTTTAATTATAAATTTTTCAAATTTTTCCAAAAGTGCGTCGTTTGATAAATTGGTTTCTCCAAAAGCGAGATCAAAATTAGGTAACTTTTCACTTTTTCGGGCTACTATCATCGTATTATTCATCTGCGTCAATAACTTGTTCACATATTTATTAGCTTCCGTTGGAAAATATACGACTAATTTTTTGTGTTCATTTTTTAGATGCGCAACCAATCTTTCGTTCTTCCATTTCCCAAAAAAGGTTGTTGGTTTTGATTCGATAAAGAAGATATTTTCAAAAAAACCGATTTCTTCTGATGACAATTTATGTGTTCCCAGCAATGCTATCCCTACGACCTTCTTACCATTAAAAAAGGCGTTTATTTTGTCAAAAAATTGTTCGCAGTGCCTTTTACCCTGCCATTCAAACATGTAATAAACGATTGAGAAATCACTGTACAGCGAGTGTGAGTTATTCAGTTCAATCATGTTCAACCATTTTTAAGAATTCCTCTTCTGAAAGCACAGGCACATCTAATTTTTTTGCTTTTTCCAGCTTGGCAGGCCCCATATTTTGTCCAGCCACCAGGTAATTGGTTTTCGATGAGATACTGCTTACATTTTGACCACCATGCGTATCGATCAACGCTTTCATTTCTTTACGAGACATCTCATCGAAGACTCCAGAAATCACAAACTTCTTACCTTTCAGTCGTTCACTTTCCCTTTCTTTTTCTACAACTGACATTTGAAGTCCTGCCTCGATCAATCGATCTACAATTTCACGATTACCACTTTTCTGAAAATGCTCTTGAACAGCGATCGCTATTTTCTCGCCGACTTCATCAATCGCCACAAGGTCGTCGTATCCAGCGTCCATTATTGTTTTTATATTTTTCTTGGAGTACGCTATTTTTTTAGCTACTGTTTCGCCAACATAGCGAATCCCCAGCGCAAAAAGCACCCGCTCAAAGGGGACCTCTTTTGACGCTTCCAGCCCAGCGAGTAGGTTTTCAGCTGATCGTTGCCCCATCCTCTCAAGATTAGCAATCTGTGCTTTGGTTAACGAGTATAAATCAGCACTATTCGCAATGAGATGCCGCTGATATAATTGCTCTACAGTTTCGGCGCCAATTCCATCAACATCCATTGCTTTGCGTGAAATAAAATGTATTATTCGACCTTTAATCTGAGGAGGACAACCGGTATCATTCGGGCAATAGTGTTGTGCCTCTCCTTCAAACCTCCTCAAGGTAGTACCACATTCCGGACATTCACTAATAAATTTAATCTTTTGAGCACCTTCTGATCGTTCATGTGAATCGACACCGACGATTTTAGGGATAATCTCACCTCCTTTTTCCACGTAGACCGTGTCACCTGCATACAAATCGAGTTTATTGATCTGATCCTCATTATGCAGTGATGCTCTTTTGACCACTGTGCCTCCTAGAGGAACAGGAGATAAATTCGCCACTGGTGTAATCGCACCTGTACGCCCTACTTGATAGACGACATCTTGCAATTGTGCATTTACGCGTTCCGTTTCAAACTTATAGGCTATGGCCCACCTTGGTGATTTTGCCGTAAACCCTAGATCCTGCTGCTGACCGTAATCGTTTACTTTAATGACAACACCATCAATTTCGAATGGCAAGTCAGCTCGTTGTTCACTCCAGAATTCAATAAAAGCCATGATGCCATCGATCGATTCGACCTTCTCCAAATAGCGGTGCTTTGGTAATGGAATTTTAAACCCCCAATCACTTGCTTTCAGGACCGTTTCATAATGCCCATCTCCTGGTAACTCATCACCGTATATTCCATATAAAAAGCAGTCCAATCCGCGTTGAGCTACCACAGCGGAATCTTGTAATTTTAAAGTTCCCGAAGCTGTATTTCGCGGGTTTGCAAATGGATCCTCCCCATTAGCCTCACGCTCCTCATTGAGTCGTTGGAAACGATCTAACGGAAAAAATATTTCACCCCTTATTTCAAATTCAGTTGGAAAATCTTTTTTGAGTCGTAGTGGTATCGTACGTATCGTTTTAACATTGGCAGAAACATCCTCGCCTTTGGTTCCGTCTCCCCGCGTCACCGCCTGCTCGAAACGACCATTTTTGTAACGAACACCGATAGCGACACCATCATATTTTAATTCACACACATATTCAATAGAACCTTGAATTTGACGTTTTACGCGATTCTCCCATTCGACGATTTCATCTTGAGAATACGTGTTAGAAAGGGACAACATTGGATATTCATGCTCAACAGTTTCAAACTTTTTGGTGATATCTCCACCCACACGTTGAGTCGGACTGTTTTCAGCTTTACAATCAGGATATTCCTTTTCGAGTTCTTCTAATTTTTTAAGCAATTGATCAAACTCATAATCCGTAATTTCTGACGTATTCTCGACATAATATTGGTGATTATAATGTGCAATATTTGCAGCTAAATCCTCCATTTGCTGTTTTACCTCCTGTTTCGTCATGCTATTCCTTTTTGTCCGTAAACCATGCGTTCTTTTCCTTGCATATCACTTATTATCGTAGTATTAAAATACCCTGATTGTTGCATGAGCTGCAATACTTCCGACGCAAGCGACTCATGGCATTCAAAAATAATAAAACCATCATCATGCAATAATTCGTGTGATTGCGCTGCAATGACTTGATAAAAAATAAGTGGAGATTGATCTGGAACAAACAATGCTTTCTCCGGCTCAAATTCTCTTACATGATTGGCAATACTCGATTTTTCAGCCAATGGTATATAAGGCGGATTCGAAATAATTACGTCAAACTCCGCCAACTGACTGAGGTCATGAAGTGCATCTAACTTTTCGAATATCGTATTAACGTCGTTCCGGATCGCATTTTTACGCGCCAGGTCGATAATTTTTTTATCATAATCTATTCCTTTCACTTTCGCCTTGTTCAAGGCTTTAGTCATTGCTATTGCAATACAGCCAGAGCCGGTCCCTATATCGAGCACCCGAGGATTATCAAGCTTTCTTTCCCGAATGAATTGCAGCGCATAATGTACTAACTCCTCTGTTTCCGGACGCGGAATAAGGACGGTCTCATCCACACCAATCTCAACATTATAAAAATAAGTAGAGCCCAGGACATATTGTACGGGGCGACCTCTATTAATAGCATTCACCTTTTTCTCTACTTCGAGAATTTGATCGCTTTGGAGCTCGAGATTCTGATGCATCAAAAAATTTTCTTCTTCACATTTGAGCAGTTTTATTAAAATCTGGCGGATGATACTTCTTCGCTCACGAGCAGTAAAGTCCTCACTCAACCATCGCTGACCGCTATCGAGAACGCTTCTAACTGAATTAGCTTTTACACACATACTGTGCAAAAATAGTGATAAATTACGGTTGCCATCAATCGTTAGAATCATAAAATAACTTTAGATTTGCACTCAAAATTTTACCCTACGATATGGAGATTAAAGAACTAGAAAAATTAGCCACACAAACACGAAGAGATATAGTACGCATGGTTGCGTCAGCAAGTTCGGGTCACCCTGGGGGCTCATTAGGTTGTGCCGACTATTTCACAATCATGTATCACGGTATTTTAAATTATCAACCCGATCAGTTCACTATGGATGGTAAAGGTGAAGATTTATTCTTTCTTTCCAATGGACATATTTCACCCGTTTGGTACAGTACTTTGGCCCGGGCTGGATTTTTCCCTATCGAAGAGTTAAAAACATTCAGACAAATCAATTCACGGCTACAGGGACATCCGAGTACTGATAAAGGATTGCCGGGAATTCGTGCTGCATCTGGCTCCTTAGGTCAAGGTTTATCGATGGGAATTGGTGCAGCTGAGACAAAAAAAATGAACGGCGATGAGCATTTGATTTTCACCCTGCACGGTGATGGCGAATTGCAGGAAGGGCAAATTTGGGAGGCCGCACTATACGCTGCTGCACACAAGGTTGATAACCTTATTGCGACGATCGATTACAATGGTCGTCAAATTGATGGTGATGTCGATGATGTGCTCAGTTTAGGTGACCTCGAGGCAAAATGGCAAGCTTTTGGATGGGAAACGTTAACAGTTGATGGAAATAACATGTCTGAATTGTTACAAACGCTGCATCAAGCGAAAGAGATGACAGGTCAGGGGAAACCGATTATGCTATTAATGAAAACTGAAATGGGACAAGGCGTTGACTACATGATGGGAACACACAAGTGGCACGGTGCTGCTCCAAACGATGAACAGCTCGAGTCTGCCCTTCATCAGCTTGAGGAGACACTGGGTGATTATTAAAATTTAAGAATGCGACAATTCATAGTGATATTATTTTTCTTAACCTGTTCCATCGCGACAGGTCAAGAGCAACTCACGCGCATACTTTTTGTTTTTGATGCATCCAACTCCATGAATAAAAATTGGAGTGAAGAAACGCGATTTGCCACTGCGAAACGCATTTTATCGAATTCAGTGGACAGTTTAAGAGGAATACCCAATTTAGAGTTGGCTTTGAGGGTATACGGTCATCAATCATTGGTGACAGCAACTTATCAAGATTGTGCGGACACTAAGTTAGAAGTTCCTTTTGAAAAAGATAATCACCAGGCCATTCTCAATAAAATCAAGACAATTCGTGCCAAAGGAACCACGCCCATTGCACGATCTTTGGAGGCCGCTGCTGGTGACTTTCCCGACAGTTCCTCGCGCAATATCATTATTTTAATCACTGATGGCGTTGAAGCTTGTGATGACGAACCCTGTGTTATCGCTGATAAACTAAGGGCAAAAGGAATAACCATCAGTCCATTTGTTATCGGTATAGGATTAGACATGTCCTACCTCGATGAATTTGACTGTTACGGCAATTACAAATCAGCACAGAGTCCTCAGGCATTCCAGGCTGTTCTAAAAAATGTAGTCAACAAGGCATTGGTCAATACAACAGTGCAAATTAATCTGAATACAATAAACGGCGCACCTAAAGAAACAGATGTCACGTTATTTTTATACGAATCAGGTACTCAAAATTTAAAGTATACTTTTACTCATACACTCAACGAACATGGATTGCCTGACACTCTTGTTATTGATCCAGGCATGAATTATGATCTCGTCGTCAAAACACTGCCGGAGCAGCGCAAAAATAACATCTCTATTCAGCGCAATACTCACAATATTATTGAACTCGATACTCCACAAGGCTGGCTGAAGGTGAATTTCGACCGACCGATAAACAATAACTATATTGACGTGCGCGTGATGCAGGACAGTAAACAACTCACGTTAAATGATCAGAAATTTGATGAGCGGGCAAAATATATTGTAGGTACGTACAATTTGGAGATTTTAACGCTGCCGCGTCGCTATAAAACTGTTGAAATTAAACAAAGTACTACCAGCCGTATAACCGTAGAAGCTCCTGGCACCACTAAGTTCAGAAGTAACAAGGTAGTAGTCGGTCAAATTTTCGAATTAACCAATGATAATCAACAGAAGTGGGTATGCAACCTCAATGATCGAAAAAGGAGTAACACATTCGACCTGCAACCTGGTAAGTACAAATTAGTCTATCGTAAAAAGGAATTGAAATCAACAAATTATACAACGGTTAAAACATTCCGCGTTTATTCGAACAAATCTATAATTATCAATCTGTGATGAAAAAAAATATTGAACAATTAGGCACAAAAGACACGCGATCAGGTTTTGGAGAAGGACTCCTGGAGCTCGGTAAGGAGAATCCCGAGGTCGTTGCTCTTTGTGCAGATTTAACAGGCTCTTTAAAGATGAATGCTTTTGAAGATGCCTTTCCCGAACGATTTTTTCAAGTAGGTATTGCTGAGGCCAACATGATGGGGATCGCCGCAGGAATGACAATCGGTGGTAAGATTCCATTTACAGGAACCTTCGCCAATTTCTCTACGGGCCGCGTGTATGACCAAATACGACAATCAATTGCCTATTCGCAAAAAAATGTCAAAATCTGTGCTTCACATGCTGGTCTGACGTTAGGAGAAGATGGAGCTACACATCAGATATTGGAAGATATTGGAATGATGAAAATGCTACCAAATATGACCGTTGTTGTCCCAGCCGATTTTAATCAAACAAAGCAAGCTACGAAGGCTGTCGCAAAACACGAAGGGCCAGTATATTTGCGTTTTGGAAGACCTAAAGTACCCATTTTCATTCCGGAAGATGCATCATTTGAAATTGGAAAAGCTCAAACCATTTTTGAAGGAAAGGATGTTTCAATTATCGCATGTGGTCATTTAGTGTGGGAAGCAGTAGAAGCGGCACAGCAATTAGCTGAAAAAGGAATTGATGCCGAGGTGATCAATATGCATACCATTAAACCGCTGGACGAAGCCGCTATTATAGCTTCTGTGAAGAAAACAGGTTGTGTAGTTACTGCAGAAGAGCACATGTTGAATGGAGGTTTAGGAGACGCCGTTGCACAAGTTCTAGCGCGACAGCTACCAAAACCTCAGGAGTACGTGGGAGTGAATGATACATTTGGTGAAAGTGGAAAACCACAGGAACTCATGAAGAAATATGGCATATCATCCGCTGCCATTTATAGTGCTGTTGAACAGGTGTTGCAACGCAAGTAAGTACCTGCAAAATTAGAATCGTGGAGCAACAAAGTGGTAGCATAAAGGATTTTCTTAAAAAGCAGGGACAGACAAGTCCTTATCCGTTTTTGATAGAAGTAGACCACGCTCGAGGCTCCTACATCTTTGCAAAAGATGGTCGTCGCTATCTCGATATGATTGCTGGTGTTGCAGTCAATAATATCGGTCATAATCATCCGCGGGTTGTCAAAGCGCTACACGAACAAATTGATCGCCATTTACACGTGATGGTTTACGGCGAATTTGTGCAGGACACCCCTTTAGAAATGGCTCAACAACTCACAGCACTTCTTCCCGAGCATTTGAATGCTGTTTATGCCGTTAATTCAGGAACGGAAGCTAATGAAGCAGCTCTCAAATTAGCCAAAAGAGTAACTGGAAGGCGAGAAATTATTGCTTGTAAAGGAGCCTACCACGGAAGTACACATGGTTCGTTGAGCGTTTCATCTAACGAGGCGAAAAAAGCACCTTTCGAACCACTTTTACAAGAGATTGGTTTTATCGAACTCAACAATTTAGACACATTACAACTCATTTCGAATCAAACAGCCGCTGTAATAATAGAAACCGTTCAAGGAGATGCCGGGGTGCGAAAAGCTTCAAAAACATTTCTTACCAAACTTAGAGAACGGTGCAATGCTACGGGAACATTATTGATATTTGACGAGATTCAGTGCGGAATGGGACGAACCGGGAAAAACTTCGCTTTTGAACATGCTCAAATTTATCCCGATGTGCTTACACTTGGAAAAGCATTAGGAGGAGGCATGCCCATTGGCGCTTTAGTCAGTGATCAGAAAATGTTGCAGTCTTTTACGCACGATCCTATGCTGGGGCATATCACTACCTTTGGAGGTCATCCCGTTGTATGTGCTGCATCTAGCGCTTTCCTGGACGTGCTTAAAAATGAAATTGATTACCAGGAAGTAGATCGGATTGGTCATTTTATCGCTTCGTCTTTAGAGGGTCATAACATAGTTAAAAATGTTCGTCGCGAAGGGTACATGTTTGCAATAGACTTACCATCAGCGGAAGTTGTGAATAATGTCGTGCAATATTGTCTCAGTCATGGTGTACTCACCTTTTGGTTTCTGTCCCATACCAACAGTTTTAGATTAAGTCCACCTTTAAACTTATCAATGGACGAAGCCCAGGAGGCTGTAGACGTCATTATTTCTGCCTTTAATATAGCAGAAGCCAAGTGTTAAGCTATTTGTTTTAGAATAGATCGAAGCTGTCAGTTCATTCTAACTTTCAGAAATTCAACATCAAGCGCTATTCGTTTATAACATCTAGCTATTTAACAAATTCATATCGTGTACCAGCATTGACTTTCGCTCAAGATGAATTAAACCATCATTTTTAAGCTCATTGAGCAAGGTTGTCACTTTTTGACGAGAGATAGCCGTTATATTAGCAATTTCCTGATGCGTCAGTCTGTGTTTGATCAACATTTCGTGCCCTACGGGTTTACCGATATCTTCTGCGAGTTCTTTGATGAATTCTATCAGCCGCGTTCTTGCATCTTTGAACATGATCGATTCTAATCTGGCATCTATACGCTGAAAATTTGCAATCATCTTCACGGTGAGACGATCCTGTAATTTAGGATACTTTTTAATGACTTCGCGAAACTGCTCATAGCTAATAGAACAAACCACGGTATCATGCTCCATAACTTGTGCGAAATTATTTCTTAATTTCTGATTATTATTGGTCAATACACCAATTTCACCAAAAAACTCTCCTTCATTTACAATTCGTTTAATACATTCTTTTCCGTTCGTTGCATGTTTCGCAACTTTCACCCTTCCAGAAATAACAAAGAAAAGTTCACTTGAAGCCTCCTCTGCTTTGTAGATATATTCGTTTTTTTTGTGGGTACGTGTAGTAACGAATTTTTCAAACGCTACTTTCATCTCGTAGGGTAAACCCTCTAATAAATCTATCGCATCAATATGCCACAATTTTGTTGATTCTGTAGTCATAACATTTCAATTTATCCTCCTATAATTGTTTAATCTTTAACTGTCAATTAATAAACAACCTATATTCCGAATGGTTCATTCATCTTATTTGGTTTTGATCAGAACGGCATCAGACTAAAATCATTACAATACATAAAAAAAGGGCTTCTCAAATGAGAAGCCCCTTAACTAGCGATCTTAAGAAAAACATACTAACTCGTAAAGAGCATTTCACGCAACTTTGGAAATGGCCATAATTCATCATCCACTAAAATCTCAAGCTTATCAGTATGGTATGCAATTTCTTCGAAATGCACTTTAACCTGATCTCTATATGTTTGCGCTCTTTTTTCGATGTCCTCAATTTTATTCGCTTTTTTCCGATTTTCGAGCATTAATCGCGCACTCTCTTGCATCTTCGTCATGTGAACAGACAAGTCAGCCAATATTGATTTCTGGGCACTACAACCCGCATCGTCCTCACCACCAAGAATAGTTGTGAGGCCCTGTATATTCTCAATGAGTTTATTCTGATAATTTACCACTGCGGGAATCACATGGTTTTGTGTAAGATCACCAATCAAACGTGCTTCGATCTGCAAACGAAGAATATATTTTTCGTACTCAATTTCCTGACGTGCCAATAACTCACGTTCACTGAACACATTCATTTCTTCAAATAAATCGATTACTTCTTTTCTTTCCCAGACTTTCAGTGCACTTGGGGTATCTTTAAGGTTACTCAAGCCTCTTTTACTAGCTTCTTTTACCCATTCTTCACCATACCCATTTCCTTCAAAGCGAATATCTTTTGAATCTTTAATCAGCTGTTGCAGTTCTTTTAAAATCGCTTCATCTTTACTATCTCCTCCTTTTATGCGCTGATCTACACTCTTTTTAAATCGTTGCAATTGCTTGGCCATTATCGTATTCAAGATAATCATCGGCTGTGCACAATTTGCTAATGAACCAACTGCCCTAAATTCAAACTTATTTCCTGTAAAAGCGAATGGAGAAGTTCTGTTTCGATCTGTGTTATCCAGGAGGATCTGAGGGATTTTTCCAATATTCAACTTTAACTCTGTTTTATCCTTAGGCGTCATTTTACCTGCCTTTATATTCTCCTCTAAATCGTCGAGCACCTTTGTCAGTTGTGATCCAATAAATGCAGATATGATCGCAGGAGGTGCTTCATGTCCGCCGAGTCTATGATCATTCGATGCACTCGCTATGGATGCGCGCAATACATCGGCATGATCGTGAATCGCCTTAATCGTATTGACGAAAAAAGTCAAAAACTGCATATTGGATTTTGGATTTTTTCCTGGAGCTAACAAATTCACCCCTGTATCCGTCGCTAATGACCAATTATTATGCTTTCCCGATCCATTGAGCCCTGGAAATGGTTTTTCGTGTAGCACAACTCTAAAATCGTGTTTGCGTGCAATTTTTTCTAGTAAGTCCATCAACAACAAGTTATGATCATTGGCCAGGTTGCATTCTTCAAAGATGGGAGCACATTCGAACTGATTGGGAGCAACTTCGTTGTGACGTGTCGTTACGGGAATACCCAAACGAATAGATTCACGTTCAAAATCACGCATAAACGCCGTCACCCTTTCAGGAATTGAGCCAAAATAGTGATCGTCGAGTTGCTGTCCTTTTGCTGGTGGATGACCAAACAGAACGCGACCAGTCATTAACATATCCGGACGCGCATTATAAAAGGCTTTATCGATCAAGAAATACTCTTGTTCCCACCCTAATGTGGCATTGACTTTGGAAACATTTTTATCAAAATATTTGCACACATCTACCGCCGCTTTATCCACGGCGTTCAAAGCCTTGAGCAATGGCATTTTATAGTCCAGCGCTTCGCCAGTATAAGCTATAAATATAGTAGGTATACACAGTGTGTTGGCAATCACGAATGCAGGAGAAGAAGGATCCCATGCTGTATAGCCTCGTGCTTCAAAGGTATTCCGAATACCACCATGCGGAAAAGACGAAGCATCCGGTTCTTGTTGTACCAATAACTCGCCGCTAAATTGTTCAATGGCGCGTCCTGGACCTACAGGTTTAAAAAATGCATCGTGTTTCTCTGCAGTTGAGCCAGTTAATGGCTGAAACCAGTGCGTGTAATGCGTTGCTCCCTTATCGAGTGCCCAATCTTTCATGGCCGATGCCACCTGATCAGCAATTCTTCGTTCAATTCGTGTTCCATTGGCAACGGCATCCTTAATGGATTTGTACGCTTCATCCGGCAGGTATTCGCGCATCACTTCTAAGTGAAATACTTTATCCCCAAAATGTTTGGAAATTTTACCTTGAGGCTCAGTGGTTGTTGGTTTGCGATGTAATACATCTTGATAAGCTTGTTTCCGAACAGATGACATAACTATTATTTTAAGTTTCAGCGAAATTAACCAAAATATTCAGGGGTGTTTTTATATTTTTTTACTTTTTGTCAACACTCCCCCTTATTTTTTGAGGGGGTGATTCTGTTTTAGATTCAAAAAAATCAATATTGTCCGATTAAATCGAAACCTATTGTGTTTTATACTACTGCCTTTC
>CAYFTH010000058.1:0-17787 GCA_964346075.1 uncultured Fluviicola sp.
TATGGACTTCAATTAATTGGAAAACGTTTTCAAGAAAAAGAACTTATTGATGCTTCTGCATTTTTAATGGACTTCTGTTAGTTATGCGAAACATTAAAATTTACCTTTTTGCTGTTTTATTCATTGTATCTGACAAATCAATAGGTCAGGTGTCAATGAATGATTCGTTGGATACCTTGCAACATGAACGATTCATTCAAGTGATAGAGAAATCGCTTAATGCATATTATGAGGAGAATACCTCAACGGATGCAGAGACTGACTCGATTATTGAAGCATTAGGTTATGAAGAATCTGAAGTGCCAAGCTTTCCCGACTCAGTTTACTGTGAACGTCTTACAGTGATGAATGAAATGAGTCCATTTCAACTGGATTGCAATGAAGATGTCCTTCAATATATTGATTTCTTCTCACGAAAGAGACGAACTTTTACCAGTGTAACACTTGGAAGATCCAAGCTCTATTTCTCCATGTTTGAAGAGAAACTCTCAGAACATAACATCCCGCTTGAGCTAAAATATCTGGCCGTAATCGAAAGCGGTTTACGCCCTCAAATCGGTTCACGAGTTGGAGCCAAAGGATTGTGGCAATTTATGTATCGTACGGGAAAAATGTACGGTCTCAATCAGAATTCCTACATCGACGAAAGAATGGATCCTGAAAAGGCTACTGAAGCAGCTTGCAAGTATTTGAAACAACTGTACAATATGTACGAAGATTGGAATATGGCACTTGCCGCATACAATGCAGGTCCTGGAAATGTAAACAAAGCCATTAGACGATCAGGCGGGAAAATGACCTATTGGGAAGTCCGACCTTTTTTACCGCGCGAAACAAGAGGTTATGTCCCTAACTTTATTGCGATGTCTTATATGATGACTTATCACGCTGAACACAATGTTCGTCCGCTTCCACCTAAAATTTATGATTTCCAACTCGATACGGTTTGTTTAAAGGATGGTTTACACATGAAAGTTATCGACTCGCTAATTGGATGGAGTGAAGAAGATATTATAGCTGTTAATCCAATTTTCAAGACATCATATATTCCAAAGACAGACCCTCCTCAATGTATAAAAATCCCCAAATCATATGTAGGTGACTGGATCGAAATGGAAGACAGTATTTACGTCTTGGACTCTACTATTTACGAAGCCATTGTTGAAGAAGAGGAAGAAGATCGTAGCACGATTGTGCATTATGTGAGGCGCGGACAGAACCTTGGCTATATCGCTATGAAGTATGGAACGACAGTTAGAAATATTATGAACTGGAATAATCTCCGTTCAACGCGTTTGAGTATCGGACAACGATTGACTATTTATACGCAGACTCCACCTAAGAAGCAAAAGAAAGCGGAAACCTCGGATCAATCGACCGATGATAATGAAGAAGATAATACTCATTCAAATGACGTTACAAACGCTGGCGCGGGTAAAAATTATACCATAAAAAATGGCGATAGTTTGTGGACCATCGCACGTGCGCACGATACCACTGTTGACCAACTGCGAAAACTCAATCCGAAGGTTGATCATTCTGACTTAAAAGTGGGGCAGCAACTAAGGGTTAAATAGTTTTTGCTTTTTGCACGATTTTTGGTCGTTAGAAATGAAAAAATGATGAAAACTTCAACAATTCTCGTGTCGATAATTTCCATGGCGCTTTTGATGGCCTGTGAGAATATGGACGAAGCAAAAGATCAAAAGAATAATGAGCAGGTAGCTCAAAGCAATGCTACTTCGTCGAGCTACAAACGCATTCGGGTCCTCGATGGGAAATCGACTTCGCAGTATACGGGGAAACCAGGGCGTTTATTTGTTGTTGCTGAAAATACGATTTACACTGACGAACTAAAGCAACTCGTTGATACGGTATTTACGCGGCAGATGCGTCCTTACTATCCACCACACGAATATTTCGAGGTTTATCACCGTACTCCCGAAAAGTTTGAAAAAGGATCGGTGCGCCTTAGAAATGTTATTGAATTGGTCGTTGATTCCACTATACCTGCTGGAAAACCGCGCATGGAAATTCGAAAGAATTATCTTTCCGAAACACAGCTTTACACAGAAATTGCCGCTCATGATATCAATGAGCTTTACCAGTTTATGAAGGATGAACTTGATCAATTGTTTCAACGGTATGAGACCCAGGAATGGAAAAGGGAGTATTATAGGCACAAGCGAAAATCATCGGCTACTGTTAATGAAAAGTTGGCAACCAAGTTTGGTATTAACCTGGAGCTGCCCTCGAAGTATAGATATGAATCAATCGACGATGAATATGCTATTATTATCCTGCCCGAGCGTTCGAGACAAATGGAAATGTCCATAGGAGGGGGAGGTTACAATAGTACCAAGGCTAATTTCATTCAAAGTGGTATCATGATCTATCAATATCCCTTTGAAGACTCTTCACAATTGAAGCCTGAGATGCTTATGAAACGACGGGATAGTATTTTGAAATATCATGCAAAACACGAGGTCCCAGGTGTTTATATGGGAACACAAGATCATCCTGCCGTTTTACCAGAGTACGAGCGCTTCAAAGTCAATGGAATTCAAGGTTATCAATTCAGAGGAATGTTTAAATTCACCGGAAGGATGGAGCCTTCTGGTGGTAAATTCTGGAGTTTTCATTTCTTGCACCCGAAACGCAGAAATATTGTGGCAGTCAGTGGTTATCTGGATGCTCCGCCCACGATGTCACCGAGTTTTGACCTGAATCGACTCCGAGCTATCATTTATTCGTTAGAAATCACCGAATAAAAAATAAGGGAGCGCAGGGCGCATTATTAGAATGGCTGCAAATTAGCAACCTGGAATAGCCTTGAAAATTAGATGGAGTGCTTTTTTATCAATACAATGAATCGGACAGCATAAAAAAGAGACTCAAAAAAAACTTAAAGAAGCGGGAGCGCCTCCGAGGTAGAAGCTTTTTCTGAGTCTCAACTGCAAGTATGTTTTTCGGAATATTGAACCCCTTCAATAGAACCGAATAAACTATTCTGAACACCTGACGAATAAAGATCGAAAAGGGTTGTTTATTTTTCTCAATTTTTTGTGAACGATTGAGAAGTTACGCGTCTGATTGAACATGCTATGGCTGCTGGATTTCCGCCTGCTGGCGGACAGGCAATCCCGCAGTAATAGCATGTCATTTTCAACGTCCTGACCGTTTCAACAGCTTGCTTTTTATTGAAATCCACCAATCTTCAAGTGGCTGAAGCCACTATCATACAGATTACGCTTCCATCAGCGAGGGATTTATCCCTCGCCGATGCAATCGCTGAAACAACAATCATTACTACTTTGGCATTCAATCATTAATCCTTATCCATTAAAACTACAGTAGTTACCATAATTCGCTTTCTTATGATTATTGCGGAGCTATAAATGAACAACTGGTGCGTTTTATTTTAATAGTGACACGCTCTAAAATTGTTATGATCAAGTAGGTTAACATCTATTAAGATTTTCACTATTGATGTTCAGGCAGTTCCTCCTACATTGCAAGAAATAAAAAAATATTTATATATGAATTTAGGAAAAAGACTATTTTTAGGTGTATGTATTAGTATTTCTAGTGTAGGTGCAATCGTCGCTCAAACGGAACGACAGGTTGTTCAGCCTCAACAAGAAAAACAAGAAACCAAAGTAACTGATGCAGAATTGAAAGCATTTGCTGATGTTTACCAAAAAGTACAACAGCAAAATCAAAAGGCGCAGCAGCAAATGCAATCTACAATTAAGGAAAAAGGATTAACTGTAGAGCGCTATCAAAAAATTTCTAAGGCGCAAAATAATCCAAATAGTGAAACGGAAGTGACGGAGAAAGAACAGGCACAACTGAAAGAACTTAAGGAAGAGTTTAAGAAAATGCAGATGACTTTTCAACAGAAAGCAGCTCAAATGATTGAAAAAAGTGATCTCGGTATGGAACGTTATAAGGAAATATACCAAAAAGTGCAACGTGACAAGACGCTACAAGAGCGTTTTGGTAAAATGATGAATGGTTAATCCATATGCTCTTCTGTTTGATGAATTGAGTAATAGTCGCGGAATTATTTTTTTCGCGACTATTTTTTTACTTTAGAACAAAAAAATAAGATGAAAACTCCTTTTAATTTATTTCAATGGATTGAAGAAAATAGAGATCTGTTAAAGCCGCCGGTCGGGAATAAAAACTTATATCAAGAAGCGGGTGATTTTATAGTTATGATTGTGGGTGGACCAAATGCACGTAAAGACTACCACTACAATGAGTCTGAGGAGTTGTTTTTTCAATTAGAAGGAGAAATTACGGTTAAAATTCAAGAAGACGGAGCGGCCAAAGATGTAGTGATACGAGAAGGCGACATGTTTCTATTGCCAGCGAAAGTACCACACTCTCCCATTCGTGGCGAAAATACGGTTGGATTGGTCGTAGAACGTGTTCGTAAAGGTACCGATTTGACCGATGGTTTGATGTGGTTTTGCGATAATTGTAATCATCCATTGAAAACATATAAGTTTGCACTTGAAAATATCGAAAAGGACTTTATTCCACGATTCAAAGATTTTTATAGTAGTGAGGAATATCGCACGTGTGATAATTGCGGAACTGTGATGGAAGTAGATGAACGATTCGTTTAATACCACAACCGTTCGATTGTGAAACCAGAACTGTTTGGTCCGTTAGATATCGTTGTAGGAGCTGGATGGCTCATTATATTACTCGGTATTATTTGGTGGGTGAGGCGTAAAAATAGCCAGGAATTACACTATCGTTGGTTTATTCCTGCCTTTGTATTCCGTGTTCTGTTCGCATTACTTTTTGCAGTAGCTTACGCTATAATTTTACCTGGTGGTGGAGATACGCTGGCTTATCATGATGGTGCATATCACTTAACTCAGTTGTTTTGGGATTCTCCTTTGGCTTACTTTAGCGAGATGATCGGAACACCCTCGCATGAAACCATCACTTATCATTTTAATAATGAAACGGGTTATCCACCTTCATGGATTTATAACGAACCCGAGAGCTTTTTTGTATGTAAACTGATCAGTTTCTTTAGCATTTTTACTTTTAACAGTTATATTGCACTCACGTTGTTGTGTGCCACTTTTAGTTTTTTAGCTGCCTGGAAATTGTATCTGTTTATTCGATCTTACAACTTCTGCCCACAATGGGTAGTAGTCGTGGCCATTTTATTTGTGCCTACTGTAGCTTTCTGGACCACAGGCGTGGGGAAGGATGTTTTTGTAGTTAGCGCTTTTTATTGGCTCTTGGCTGATTTATTTCCTATTGTTACCGGTAAAAAACGCATGACGTTTCTGTCGTTACTCTGGATCGGTTTCATGCTTTTTATTCTATATCATCTGCGTTCTTTTATGATTGTAGCTTTAGCTCTGCCGCTTTTTATTGCACTAATGCTACGCTTAACCAAGAGAATCAGTAACAACCAAAAGCAGTTTTTAGTTTTCAGAATTTTAATCGCTGGCTTCGTGATTTTCTCTCTTCTTGCTTTTTTGCAGTTTTCAAACTTTACAAAGATGATTGAAACAAATCCGTATTTGCAAGAAGTAGCGGTAATTCAAAAAGATTTTGCACAAAATAAAAACTATACTGGAACGCGTTACGATTTGGGAATCACGGAATATAATGCCTGGGGATTATTAAAAGCGGCTCCGATGAGCGTATTTACATCATTTTACAGACCGCTCCCCTGGGAAGCGGATAGTGCCTTTTTGTTGATCAGCGCAGTGGAAAACATGGTATTGTTAATTCTGACTATACGCTTCTTCTTTTTCTCTGGTAATTTTTCGAAACATTTTAAGTTTATTCGATCTCAGGAGTTTTTGGTGTTTGCTATATTATTTTCTTCAACACTTGGTTTTTTAGTGGGGTTCACCTCTGGGCTTTTTAACGTACTCGTTCGATTTAAAGCACCCTTTGTAGGATTACTGCTGATCTTCTTAGCATCTTCTCAAAAACACCTAAAAACTGCCACAAACAGCGAAAAACCGATGGATTAATTCCCATATTTAGTTGCTACTTTTTTTGGTGTGTTAATGTTTATAAAAACATTGGTCGGGGTTGCCAAGTGAAAAAGATAACATTACACCGAACATCGAATACCAATCGTTAGTAGAGCTATTCCCGCGACTTCCTGTCATACCCCCTGTAACACTGGAGCGATCTGATAATCGAGTTGCTATATTGCCATTTTCTTGTGTTAATTCAGTTTTAGAAACATAATTTCCTTCCCCGACATCATCTAAATAGTCTGTGAAGGTTTTGCGTATACCATATTCTAAGGATATGGCTGCTCGTTCACCTAAATTGAGCTTCATTCCTACACCGAGTGGTACTACGAATTGTACGAGCGGGTAAGGATCTTTTTCTGAGAGTGAACTACCTTGTCCTTCAGTGCCCAAAGGTTGAAGTTCTATTAATTCACCCTGGTAGTTGGTCATGGGGTTCATCTGAAAGACTCCGAGATCTATACTCAAATAGGGGGTGAAAAAGTACTTGGGATTACCTAATTTGTAATTTTTATAATGAAATTCTATTCCGCCAGTCAGCTCAAAAATTTCAGACTGGAAAGAAAGGTTGCGCATTTGTTGGATTTCATTGTCAGCATCGCTATCGTAGCCTTCAACTGACCCGTAGCGGAAGGTGCCACGCAGCGAAATTCGGGAGTTCAGACTGAAACGATAGATAGCTCCGGCAGCTAATTTAGTGCGCCTAAAATGGAAGTAGGGATTTAAATCACCAATGTAGTAGCTGCCACCAGCCATAATGCCGAAAGATGAACGCGATCGAAAATTCTCAGATTGACTCCATACGTCACTTGTTGAAGATACAAGGAGCAAAAACAAAATAAACAATCTCAATTTCATGGCAGTGTCTAAACGTATATACAATAAAAATATTTTATCCTTCATTGCGTTGATCGATACCCCACATCATTTTATTGCGTATGGTATCAAGGAAGTTATTTTCTTCGAATTTAATAACATTAATCATAAAATCAGCCTTGTGAAGAATAACTTCCGTTCCATTTTTCACTGATTTTGAATGTGAGTCGAGCGTCATTAAAAACTTCCGATCACGACCTTTTACTTTTAATTTGATGGGCATATGATCCGGAACAACTACAGGACGCACGTTCAAATTATGCGGAGCAATTGGGGTGAGAATATGAACAGCACATCCCGGTGTGATAATTGGTCCTCCGCAACTTAAGCTATACGCTGTAGAACCCGTTGGTGTTCCTACAATCAAGCCATCGGCCCAATACGAGTTGAGGTATTTACCATCCAATGAGGCATCAACGGTGATCATTGAAGAAGTGTCTTTTTTGTGAACAGCAAGTTCGTTGAGCGCGAGATTATTATCCCCGTATATATTGTCTTCTGTTTGTACGCGTAACAACGAACGTTTTTGGTATACGAAATCTTTACGGATGACCCGTTCTATGGTTTGTTCTAATTGTTCAGTACTTGTGTTGGCAAGAAAACCCAGTCGACCTGTGTTGATTCCAATAATAGGGACTCCACTGGATCGAATATAACTGACCGTTTTTAAAAATGTCCCGTCTCCACCAATACTGATGGCAAGATCAATACCAGTCACAAAATCCCGGTAATGGTCAAATGTTTCGTATTCGTGACCAATCCCTACTTTTTTGATGAGTTGATCGCGAAAATCGACTGCTAAGATCGGTTTTATAGCTACCGATTTTAAATGATTGAAAAATTGCTTAAAAAAAGGAATTTCATGCTTCAGTATTTTCCTGGAATAAATTGCTGCATTCATAATTAGATATTCAAATATTTCATCAATTCGTCGTAGCGATCTTGCAAGTCCTCATGGTGACTATTGCGCTGAAAGCTTGCTTTGATGGAATAATCGTAACGTTCTAACGCGCGTATGATACGGCCTAAATCGATGCGATTAATTTTTAGCGTGAGCTGAAGTTTCTTTGTATTAACGGGTGACGTGATAAACGTACTCAAAATACGCGCATTTTCACTTTCTATAATTTGAGCGATATGAGCAAGTGAGTAATCAGTCTCATTCATTTCTAGAATAATTATTCCTCCCGCTTCTTTAATACTACCTGTATCTGCTATGCGTTGTATCAAATGAACAATGTTGATGCCGCCGAGAAAGTGCTCTTTTTCGTCGAGTACCGGAACGAGCGTTAAATGGTCATTCGAAGCGAGTCCAAGCACTTCGTATATGTGTCGATTACCAAGAACATAGGGACGCGGTAAATGATTAAAAAGTGAATCTAACGTTTTCGAAAGATCATTTTTATCGAGTAAATCATCTTCCGAGACGAGGCCTACAAAGTTTTCGCCTTTGAGTACGGCGAGGTGATTTACTTTAAACTCTTCCATCCAACGCAGTGCAACCTCACCCGTATCGGTATGCTTTAGTGGAGGAATATCTTCTGTTATTAAATCTAATGCAATCATTGTGTTGACCAAAGTAGTAATTCTAGAGTAATGTATATAAATTTGTTGCTATAAAAATACATTAGAGCATGACAAAACTAAGTGTTAATGTAAATAAAATTGCTACGTTGCGCAATGCCCGTGGTGGAGAATTACCAAATGTAACACAAGTTGCTATCGATTGCGAGCGCTTTGGAGCAGATGGTATAACGATTCATCCGAGACCTGATGAAAGACACATTACGAAGAAGGATGTCTATGATCTCAAAGAAGTGGTTACTACTGAATTTAATATTGAGGGCTATCCCAATGAACGATTCATGAAGCTGATCAAGGATACGCGTCCTACACAAGCCACACTTGTTCCCGATCCGCCGGATGTTTTGACATCCAATGCGGGCTGGGACACCAGGGAATATTTTGATTTTCTAAAAGATATCTGTGCCGAGATCAATGCCTACGGTGTTCGAACTTCAATTTTTGTGGAAACAAACCCTCAGATGATTGACTATGCTCAAGAGATCGGTGTTGATCGCATTGAACTTTACACGGGTCCATACGCAGAAAATTACGGGAACGATGCCGAACAGGCTGTACTTCCATATGTTAGGACTGCCAAACGAGCCCAGGCATTGGGTATTGGTATTAACGCAGGACACGATTTAAATTTAGCTAATTTGGGATTTTTTAAGCGCTCCATTCCCGGGTTGGAAGAAGTCAGCATCGGTCATGCATTGATCGCAGATGCGCTCTATTTTGGTTTGGAAGAAACCATAGAAAAGTATAAGGAATTATTAGTTTAGACTGTTATGCAACTACATTATAAAAAAATGGGGAGTGGTCAGCCACTCATTATTCTTCATGGTTTATTCGGTTCTTCTGATAACTGGCAGACACACGGAAAAAAATTAGCAGAATATTTCGAAGTGTATCTCGTAGATCAACGAAATCATGGTAAATCGGACTGGAGTGATGATTTTAATTATGATCTCATGGCGCAAGATCTACATGAATTTATTGAAGCCAATGAATTGGAGGATAGCATTTTGATTGGTCACTCCATGGGCGGTAAAACAATCATGCGCTACGCTCAAGAGTATCCAGGTTCAATTGATAAAATGATTGTGGTAGATATGGGGGTAAAATCATATCCTATTCATCATGATGAGATCATTGAGGGATTGAAATCGATAAACCTTGATGAGATCAGTTCACGCAGTGAAGCCAGGGAACAATTGAGTAATTATATTGAGCAAAAGTCGATAAGACAATTTTTACTGAAAAATTTGTATTGGATTGAAAAAGGTAAATTAGGTTGGCGTATAAACTTACCTGTATTGGAGAAGCGCCTACCTGAAATCACAGAAGCGCTTCCAGAGAAAGAGTCACTTGTTGATGTTCTATTTATTGCGGGCGGTCAATCGAATTATGTGTTGTCTTCAGATTATGACGGTATTCGTAATTATTTCCCTTTAGCTGACTTTTACGTTATTCAAAGTGCTGGTCATTGGATTCACGCCGAAGCTCCTGAAGAATTTATTGAAGAAGTACTGGGATATTGTCTTCGGTAGGTAAGAATTGTTGCTTTAGAACCAGGTCAATAACGAGTTGAATATATAATCAATAAAAAAGAGGCAATCCAATGATTGCCTCTTTCAATATCGTTTTATGTTGCCATATTTTTATTCTTCGCTTTCCTCTTCTTCTTCCTTCGTGCCATAATCCATCCGTACTACCTCTCCTTCTGTTCTACGATTATACTGGTGAAGTTCCTCAAATAGGTCTTTGTCAGTACTCTTGAATTGATTAATGTACTTTTCAGTTAATTCAATTTCTTCATACTCTCCATTGGGAGGGTCCGGATAATATATGCTGTCTTTTTTATAGATAACACGAGGCTGGTTCTCACCTTTACCTTCCGGCACGAGTCGCTCTGGATTTACGCCTTTTGAATTAACCAGGTAATCCACGCAGGACTGAGCTCTTTCCTGTGCCAGTCGCTCGTTGGTGCGAGATGAACCGCGCGAATCGGTGTGAGAAACAAGTTTTAAGACCATACCAGGATATTCTTCCAGTAATTCATACACGTAATTCAGCGAATCTTTTGAATCAATCACACCTTCCTCAACTTTCAGTTCTGCTGAACCTAGATCGTAACGAACTTCAGGAAGTACAATTGGTGTCTTTGGAAGTAAACTTGTTTCAACGATAAAGTTTTGGTCATAATTCAAATCTACCGTAGAAAAAGTTTCGACGACATCACTTGGGTGATATCCCTCTTTTGGTAGTACCTTAACACTGTAATTTGTTTCTTCGTTAATGTAACGATCTCCATTTGGTTTTTTATCCCAGTAAATAACTCCTTCAGAGTTAGTTACACCTTTAAATGAACCACCACCTTCAGCTGACACCTGAACGGTAGCCCCATCGATACGCTGTGTACCTCCAACTTCGGTTACGATGACTTTAAGGTCAAATACATTCGGGGGTAATTCATAAGACCATATGTCTGGTAAACCTCGCGAACCGCGAGAACCATCTCGGTTGGAAGTGAAAAATCCATTTCGCTTGTCCATTTCAACAAAGTGGTAATCGTTGGCGTCAGAATTAATTGGTGTGCCCAGATTTTCGGGAACGCCAAAATTCATCTCACCTTCTTCTTTTGCAGAGCGAAAGATATCTTTACCACCGAGTCCTTCATGACCAGTAGAGGCGAAGTATAAGTCTCCGTTAGACGCATAAGTAGGGAACATCTCATCACCCGAAGTATTAATTTTAGGTCCTAAATTCTTAGGGGCTGTCCATGTTTCTTCCCTGCGTTGGTACTTTGAATACCACAAGTCTTTACCGCCTTGTCCGCCTGGCATGTCACTTGCAAAAATAAGGACTGATCCGTCTTCATTAGGGCATGGGTGACCCACGCTTATCGTATCATTTTTATTAAGCGGTAATTTTTTTGGTAATCCCCAGGATCGACCACGTTTCTCTGCACTCCAAATCTGACAACCGAGGTCTTTTTTCTCTACCATTGGACAACGCGTTATAAACATATTTCTAAATCGACCGTCGAAGACCATGGGCCCTTCATTATGTTCCGTATTAACACTATCAGCCTCAAACAACTTCGGAGGATTCCAGTTGCCACTTCGATCCATTTCGACCTCCCAAATATTGAAAAAACCCTCTCCAGTTACGGGGTCTTTTCCAGATCCGACTGGTGCGCTTCGGGTAGATGCAAAAACGATGGAATTTCCTCGTCTACTCGATATTGAAGGAGCAATATCCATCCCTTCATCATTAATTTTAAACTCGGACTTGACAGTGTAACGCGTGCGATTATCTTTCATTACTTTCGCACGATCCAACGACTTTAAAGCATTTTTAGCTTGTTGATCAGTAGGAACCAGTTCTAAAAAAGCATTGTAATTTTCTTTAGCTTTTTCGTATTCATCTTGTTTTTTATAGAGATTACCTAAACGAAAATAGACGTTGGGATTATTTTTGTGATGTTTTAAATCAATGGCACGCTGATACCAATCAATAGCCTTCTCTGTATCATATGACTTTTCAAATGAATGAGCCGCCTTATAAGCGAGCTCTGATTTCAAAGCTAGTGCTCGCTCATTTTTTGGAGAAATACGGTCGTAAGCTTTAACCAATAACTCTTTAGCTTCAGAGTATTGATTACCTTCATAAGATGCATTGGCTTTCCCAACGATCGCGGGCTGTGCCAAAACAGTTGAGCTTAATAATAAGAATATGACAATAGCTAAATTTTTCATCTTCATAGATAATGGATTATGTGAAAATTTCCCGAAAGTAACTAAAAATTAACGTTAAACACAAGTAAACCACGAAATTAATTAATGTTATGGATTTGAGGCTTGAAAAGCGATGTGAATTTTTTTGAGCGGTGCTTTCAATGAAAATCGTTTAATGATCCTTGCGCCCCGATAAATAGGTCCTCCAGCGCTCCAGAATACGTTGAAAGTTTTCGGGTAATGGCGAGTCGAAACGCATAAACGCTGTATCTTTGGGGTGCTCAAAACCAAGTGTTTTTGCATGCAATGCCTGACCGTCAAGAAGAGCGAAGTTATTTTCGACGAACTGCCTATATTTGGTAAAAGTGGTGCCCTTCAAAATCCGGTTGCCGCCATACTCTAAATCGTTGAAAAGCGGATGACCAATATGTTTCATGTGTACTCGAATTTGATGAGTTCTTCCCGTTTCCAGTCTACATTCTACAAGCGTAACATAACCGAAACGTTCTAGCACGCGATAATTGGTTACGGCATGTTTTCCGTAATCGCCATCTGGGAAAACAGTCATGACTTTTCTATTTTTGGGTGAACGCCCCAGGTGCCCTTCTATACGTCCTGTATCCGCTTTTACATCACCCCAAACGAGCGCATAATATTTTCGTTCAGTTGTACGATTATAAAACTGTTTTGCCAAATTTGTAAGCGCGTGCTCTGTCTTAGCAACGACCATTAATCCTGTCGTGTGTTTATCTAAACGATGCACGAGCCCAGGTCGTCCAAAATAATCATTTGGAAGTTCTGGCAGATGTTCAAAATGATAGAGGAGTGCGTTGACGAGCGTTCCTGAATAGTTACCGTAACCTGGATGTACGACCATATTGGATTTTTTATTCACAACTACCAGGTCGTCATCTTCGTAATGAATATCGAGCGGTATGTCCTGTGCAATGAGCTCCAATTCGCGCACGGGGTAAGGTAATACGATCGAAATAATATCTTCGGGTTTTACCTTGTAGTTCTGCTTGACCGTCTGGTCATTCACTAAAATATTTCCATTTTTAGCTGCTACCTGAATTTTATTGCGCGAGGTATTGGGCATGCGGTCCATCAAAAATTTATCGATACGCAAAACCTCCTGCCCCTTATCAGCTGTAAATTTGTAATGTTCAAACAATTCTTCACTGTCCTGATCTGAATCGTGTTTTTCGGTACGTTGTGAGGGTTCGTCCATGAGTTATTGTATAATGAGCTTTTTATTGATCACCTCGTTGTTGTTGCCTTGTATGGTTACAAAATAAACACCTTTGTTCAAGTGGCTCACATTTACAGGCCCGTTCAGTGATGTAGAAGTCAGAACCTCTTGACCACGCGCATTGTAAATCGTGATACGATCAAGCGATCCAGCAGTGGATTTGATCCGTATGCGCTGGGAAGCGGGGTTCGGGTAGATGTTGGCAGCTACTGTATTCGGCTTTGATGGTTGATGATATTGGGGTATATCTAATAGATAGTCCATTTTGCTCGTTACCATCGGACGCATCATAACGGCTCCCGAAAAGCTTGCATTGTTCCATACGTTGCCACCATCAACACTCCAGAAGATACGATCAGAGACATCATGGTTTTTGTCAAAACCAATATTGAGACGTTCCTCATCGATCTGGCGCATTCCAATGTAAAAAGTCTCGTCTACGTCAACTTTCATCGTATCCTTGAAATAGTAAATGGTAAATTTGTTGCGTCTACTCGTATATTTAGGTTGTCGCGGGAAGAAAAATTCATCTTCGTAGATCAGAGATCCTGGTTCCCCATTATCATCTCCCCAAACAGAAAGTAAAAATAAGTTTCCAGATACATCAACGACGGAAGGAACAAAATGAATTTTTATTCCGACTAACGAGTCCGGCTGATAGGCGTCAAAACGATAAGCGAGCAATCCTTGTTCGCCAGTCACGCCGTAAGCTTTTTCCGCCGTCCCATCATCGTAGGCGTAATAATTCTCAAATCGCTGTTCGCCAAAAGTCGAATCGTTTTCAACATAATTTGGAAATTGAGCATTGGCGCTTGCTTTCCAATTGAAGGTTGCAGAAGTGTCATTGGGCAGGTTGGGATCGTAAGAATAACCTGTGGAGAAATCATGGAGGCTTGAATATGTCGTTCGTGGAGCATAATTAATATTACCTCCCGAAAGGGTTGCTGCATTCAGTGTAAAGCTACCCTCCAAATTCTGATTATAAAAAATCGATACATTTCCATTCTGATTGTTTTCGGTGAGCTCACTATTGTTGCGAACTGTTACGGCGACCTCGTTACTCATTTTGTTGTTGGGTTGATTTCTGTAATGCTTCCAGGGAACAGCAGTGTAATCTTTCAAAAGCGAGGAGAGCGGATAGACGAAGGCAAAATCTTTGAACAATGTATCTTGATAGCCCGAGAGCGCTCTAAAATTCACATAATCGATATGAAAATGATCGATTCCACCAGCGAGCGATCCGTAATTCATAAATCGAAATTTAAAGCCATTTTCAAAATATTCGGTGTTGGTGACGGGTAAATGCACCACTTCCCATCCTGATTCAGATCCTCCACCAGCACTCCATACGCGATTCCATTCTTGATTGTTGGGAGTGAAAAAATCGAGATAGAGTGAATCTGTTGCTTCAGGTTCATCCCCAAATCCTTCCCGTTGAAGGAGAAAGCTGAAATAGAGGGAGTCCGCTGGCGATTCAACCGACAAATCCAGCGGTTTTGAATTAAGTGTATCTGCCGTTCCAGGGTTCGTGCTACCGAAACTGTACGGATAACCCGAAGCGTCAAGACCATCAAAGCTAACCACTCCAAGCGTCCATGGAGCAACCGCTAAACGGTAATTTTGATAAGCAAGCTCATTGAGCCATAGCTTAGAAGGGTTGTTAATTGATTTCACAAAAATTCGCGCTGAATCTTGTTGATAAAATGGATCTGTCATCCAGACGGTATCGATGGTATTGCTTCCATTGTTAATGGTATCAAAAGTATTGTAGGCTGGATAGCCATAACTTGATATATGATTGGGCGGATAAGTACTCAGGTCATCATAGAGAAATCGAACAGAGTCGTAGTAGTAGCGTATGGTTGTGTCAGCCTGTGCATTATACTCGGAACGATATGTTTTTTGATTCGAATATTCACTCTGAGGCGCCAGTGGAGTTTGCAAGTTTTCATCGAGCATTCTATAGTAGAGCGTATCAGATACGTTAGTTCCTGCATAGTTCGTTTCGTACTGCTGAAAATTGTTCTGTGAGAATTCATCGAAAAAGGGTAGGGTGAGCGTGTCTGTTAGGTAAATAAATGTGCTGTCGAAACTATTTTCCAATGCTTTAGTTGCATTTAAACGTTGCGCTTGATGATCAAAAAGATCTGGGTTCGCTGTTATAGGACCCTCTTCGTCTTGGGCGTATACTGCTAGCGGAGATAATAGAATGAGTAGAACAATGTACTTCATAGTATGCTGCAAATTATTGTTCGGGAGCGGCGAATACTGTAATCGTAGATCCTTTCGGAACCTTACTGCTATCCATAGCTACAGGTGTTTGTTTGTTAATTTTAGCCTGCGTACTATCAGCCTGTGTTAAACAATTGTTGTAGACAGGAAATAGTCTCACTCCCTCGATACCGTTCAAACGATCTTGAGCTTCCTTTATTGTTAATCCTTTTAATTTTGGTACGCGGATCATAGCTTCGTTGTTAGCTTTCTTTCCCACGGTCAACTCAATCACTGAATTGATAGGTAGCCGTTGATTTTTTCGAATCGGCTGTCCCTTATACGTTTGATCAATTACACTTCCTTGATCTTCATTGCTGGCAACATACTCAATCCGCGTACGGAGTCCCTTCGTTGTGAGCATCGCCTCTGCAAAACGCTGGCTTTTGCTCACTACACCAGGTACAGTAACTAGCCGCGAACGCTTAGAAACGCGTACCTGGATTGTGCGACCAGATTTTACTTTTAACCCTGATGAATCTGTTGCTATCGGTTTTTGAAAAATAATGGTTCCTTCCACCAGGTTGGGATTGTATATGGAATCGATGACCTCGTACTTGAGATCTTTGTTAGTCAATAGAGCAGGGATGTCTGAGGCTTTGTTCCCGATGAGGTTCGGTACAGCTATAGCTTCTCCCAACCGCGCATAACTATTGAAGTAACTCATCGTACTCCAGATGATACCAACCCAGACAATCAAAATCAATAAGAAGTTGATCCAAAACTTTTTACTGATCAAAAAGTTGCCGAGTTTTTTTAAAAAGCGCATATACGTTTGATTAAATACGTCATTGGAACAAAGCTAATGAAATTTAAAGTAATTGTATTTATTTCGTTTTTAAAAACACAATGCTTATAACTTTTTTCAATCGTCCACTATCAAGAGAAATTTTACCATTTATTTGTATTCAAATGTTCAAAATGATAAATGTTGGTATTTTTTGTGGAGGATATTCGTCAGAATTTGAAATATCGATGAGTAGTGCCAGATTGATTCTCGACCATGTTAACGGCGATTTATACAATGCGTTTTTGGTAGAAGTTAATGAACAAGGCTGGTTTGCACATGGAGAGGATGGCAAATACGCCGTCGATTTCACTGATTTCTCATTCGTGGACAGTCAGGGACAGACCCGGAGGATTGACTTAGCACACGTTTACATTCACGGAGACCCTGGAGAGAACGGGAAGCTGCAGGCTTATTTTGAAATGAAAAAATTGCCTTTTGTGAATAGCAGTGCACTGTCTTCTGAACTATCTTTTGATAAATGGTTTTGTAATCAGTTTTTGAAAGGTTTTGATATTCCCGTGGCTGCATCGGTGCTGCTTATGAAGAATAAATCCTTTAACAGTAGTGATATCGTCGAACACTTGGGGTTGCCCTTATTTGTGAAGCCCGCAGACTCTGGATCCAGCTATGGTATTTCGAAGGTGTACAGTCAAGATGAACTGCAACCAGCTATTGAAGCTGCTTTTAAGGAAGGTAGAACAGTCGTTTGCGAGTCTTTTTTAAAGGGGACAGAAGTTACGTGTGCTGCATATGAAAATGATTTGGGCCTTCAAGTATTGCCATGTACTGAAATAGTAACGGAAACAGACTATTTTGATTATGAAGCAAAATACCTGGGAAAGGCAAAAGAGATTACACCAGCTGGAATAACAGAAGAGTTAACAATTAAAATTCAGACGCTTACGAAAGAGATCTATGCCTTATTACAGATGAGATCGCTTGCCAGGGTAGATTATATGATAGTGGATGGAGAACCTTATGTCATTGAGGTAAATTCTACTCCTGGATTTTCAGGAGAGTCTTTGGTTCCAAAGATGCTCAAATGTGCAAACATTAAAATAGGAGATTTCTGGAAAGAAATTTATGCGTTTGAAAGGACGCGGTTTGCCTAATGCGCTAATGCTTTAAGCTACCAAAACTACCGCCAACTACCAGGCTGATATAATGCCATCGCCCTGTTGGTCTGCCTGTAAGATCTCTGAACGTTCTAATTGAGTATTCTAATCCTATACTAAATTCCCCTAAATTTATTTTTACTTCAGG
>CAYFTH010000059.1:0-17625 GCA_964346075.1 uncultured Fluviicola sp.
ATTAATTAATTAATGTGCAATACCGAAATTGAATTCAATATTCCCTTCAACAATTTCTGCTGTTTCAACATTTAGAAAAGTCGAGTTCAGGGTTCCTCTAAAAAGAAGGACTTTTTCCCCTTCACTATTTTGACCAAAAGTTTCTTTGTCCAATATATCAATCGAGTGTTCGGCGCTCGTAGGATATGAGACGTAATGATGATCACCGTCTCTGAAATCGATTCGTGCAGTGTGATCCCAATTTACTGATGACTGAGATTCAAAAGGGGTTATATCATCAATGCGATAATCGAGATTGTTGCGATTGACCCAAACTTGTTGCTCGCGTTTTACGCCGTTTGTAAATTCCATTTTAGCCGTTAAATGAAAAGCAGATAAACCATTTTCATCTTTGTAAACTTCATTGGTTGAAACGAGGCTATCCTCAATATACCATTGTATCGATTTTAAATTATGCTCAGGGGCTTCCACGTAAGCGATAACCTTTTGACTTTGACCGTTGATCTGTTTAACAATAGCATTGGCATTTCTCTGATAACCTACCATGATTTCATTGCACGTACTTCCCGAGTTCCCATTAAGGAAGTGGGCCGTAACACATATATCATATTTGCCGGGTTCGTAAATCTTAAGTTCACTGCCCGGATAATCTTCGCCATTGACTGACCATTCTACATATTCTATAGCATTACTGTTATTGAAGTCATCTTTCGCTATCGACAATAGTGCATTGTCCGATGGTACGAATGGAGCAATACTCAATTGATCATCAGGTAAAACACCTGGAGAAAGACCTGGCACATCGAGCACCCCATCGTGAATTTTCATGGTGATATACTGTGAGTCATTTTCTAATGTGCCTGTAAAGAGCTGGACATTGTTCTGATTTAAAATAGATGTATGCATAAAAGCTCCAGCTTTTCCGGCAGCTAAGTCAATCGCAGTTTCACCGATCGTTCCTGTAGCCGTAAACACAGGTTCATTTTTTGGTGGATCAGGAGTGACTTTATCTTTCGTACAACCCACAGAAAGAGCGATCAGCGTAATGACCACAAATATATATTGTATGAAATTATGTTTTATCATTTTTTAAAATTATATCGTAATGAAATCTGACCATAAATAGGGTTTGTTGTGGCTGACTCATTGATATACTTACCTGATGACAATCGGTTGTAAAAATGAGTTCCCACTTTTACACCCAGGTAAAATTGTTGCATGATTTTTTGTTCTGCCCACAGATATCCCTGCGCAGATAATTGATTTAAACCATTAGCAACACCTGTATAATGACGACTTTCTACGAGGTCTTTATTTTCGTATATTTCAAGATTCATAGAGCTGTTTACTAAATAATTCATTTGTATACCCATTCCAAATTGCGTGTTGTCGAGTTCATAACCAAATTCTAACGGGAGGTAGAGGTCATATAAATTTTGATACGACAAATCATTTTGATTATTAGTCACTCCAAATCCGTAATATTTAGAGCGTTGACTAACGATAAGGTCCGCATTCGTTGTAGCTTGGAAACCAATTCCGCTTCTCAGTAGAAGGTTGCCATGACGGTGCTTTAATCCAACTGATAAATTCATAACAGTGGATTCGAATGGACGACTTGTTTTATAGTTTTCCATAATTCCACCACTCATTTGTAGATATGCTGTCAAGCGATCACCAGCGTCCAGTTCAGTACCTAAAAGTTTGTTCGTTTTATTATTTTCAGGAATTCGGTGCGCAATAGGAGTCAACCGATGGTCTAGTTCGAGTGCCAAATTTCGAACATCAGAATGTTCTCGCGCAAACTTGTCATTATCTTTGGTTGAATCATTCATTTTTCGACCGGTGATTTTTTCTTTTTGAATATTATCACCCTCGCTTAAATTTTCGTCTTTTTCAGCAGTCAAATAAGGCGATACAGTCGATTTCAATGACGCGCGTCCATTCAACGTTTCAGAATTATTTTCTTTCGTTGAAGTTGAATGAGCAACTGTTTGAGCCGAAGATGTCTTGTTGGACCAACTTACCAAAGTCTCGTCTCCTGAGGAATTCCACGTCATAGGTACAAGAGATTGGAGTTCATCCTGAACATAGTGCTTTTTCTTGTCTATAATGTTAGAACTTATTAAAATACCGATGAGTAGGGCAAAAACGAGCATTCCTCCTGAAGCGAGCCAAACCAATACTCCTTTTTTGCGTGATTCCTCATTCAGCATGGTCTCAATATCATTCCAATAACTGGTATCGTATTGCGGAGCAGACTGAGAATGAGCTGCATCATTAAAAATTTGATCGATATTTTGATCATCTAATTTCATATAGCAATATTTGAGGAATTGATTTTATTGCGTTCTTTTAATAATTCTTTGAGTTCTTTGCGCGCTGTCGAGAGGTGCCATTTAGAGGTGCCTTCAGACATTTCCATAATTTCAGCGATTTCCCGGTGATTGTATCCTTCAATTACATAGAGCATAAATACTCTTTTTGTCGCAGGCTTGAGATATTCCAATAATTTCATAATCTCAGCAGCACCCATATTGCTCTCGGCATCGTTCTTGATGCCACTCGAGTGAAATTCAAGTTCGCGGTCGTTATCACGCTTACTGATGCGTTCGCGGTATTTCTTATCTTTTCTGTACTGATCTATGAGTGTATTTGTCATCACGCGCTTCGCCCAAGCCGCAAAAGGCACTTCGTCGAGATCAATGGAGTTCAGGTTCTTGAGAATTTTCATGAAAGCTACGTTGTAAATCGCACGTGCATCCTCCTCATTTTTGTGATACCGCATGCATACGGGCATCAGAAACTGAAAACAAGCTTCATAAAGCTCTTCCTGAGCATAACGCTTCTTTTTGCGACATGCCTTCAATAGTGCGATATCTACATGAATGTAATTCCCGATATTTCTTATGTTTCTGTGCTTCTGCAAAATACAACGAATTTTATACTTTTCCTAAAGTCTTTCTATCAAAACGCAATTACAATACTGAGGGTTGGTGGAAATGATTACTTTTTTACATGTTAAGTGCAATTCCTCTTAGCTTTCGATGGACTATCAGCCAGACGTGAGTTGTAAATGTTGTTTTGGTTGATTTTTATATAAATTGACACAACTAAAAACAAATCTTGAGTTTGCATGCTTTTAAAATTCAATCTACCTTGGACGATTGGAAATGGTACAACAAAAAAGTGTACTGAGATCGATTAAAAATAACGACGATGATACAAATTTATTTACAACGACATGCACATACACAGTCAGCTGGAAAAGGTCAAGATGATTTTGATCGTGCCATTGATGATATCGGTTTTCGACAAATCGAAGCCTTAAAAGATTTTTATATGGAACACTTTGACGGAGAGCGTTTAGAAGTTTTTTGTTCAACAGCAAAACGAACGCAGACTACGTTAGATGCTTTGTCAGAAGCGCTTGAAATTAAAAACAAGCATTATCATCATGCATTATATCTACCTCGATTAATAGAGCTACGACAATTTGTGTGGTCGCAGGATGCCTCGACAACACCCGTACTTTTTGTTGGTCATAATAACGCATTGTCTGAATTGGCATCCTATTTCTTAGATGATGCGATTATGTTACCAACTGGAGGTTTAATCGGATTACAATTTGATGGGGTTGATGACCTTGCATCGACGAGTAAAGGCTTGGCTACTGAAATTGTTCGCTTTTTTCCAAAAAAATGAGGCGCAGCCCACTGCGCCTCAAATACAATGATTTGAACGTTATAACAGAATCAATCCATAATCTCGTCCAGTTCTTCCTTACTCGAGGAGAATTTCAGGGTGCTTCTTAGCTTGTAAAAGTTCTCGGGGTCAACCGTTCTTTTGTAGGCCATTTTATAGAGTTGAATAACATCACTTTCGTGAGTAAAAACTTGCGCCAATGATTTTAATTGTTTAACGCTCACATAGCGCGAAACAAATGCCTGTTTGGCGAGATCTAATTGATTGTCTGAAAATGATTCTTCTTCCATACGTCGTTTGAGATCTTCGGAATCGATTAAAGTCCCGTCATTACCCGTTGTGCTGTACACGTATGTATAATGCGCTGTTGGTTGAGCATCGATAAATTTATCCAATTCTTCCTTACTTGAACTGTATGTGAGCTCTGACGAGAGGGTATAGAAATTGTCAATGTCGTAAGTTTTCGAATAGGACCATTTTAGAAAGTCTATTTTGTCGCTTTCATGGGTGAAATTGCTCAACAGCTTTTCAATATGGTCGACGCTCATGCATTTATTTTTGGTAGCCATTTCAATCACTTTTCGTTTATCGCTCGAAAAAGACTCGGCTTCAACAGCTTCCTGGACGGAAGAAAAATCATTCAACAACTGTTGATTACAGTTGACATATCCAGCATAATTCGGAATTTGAGAATAGTTGACATTTGACGATTGTTCAGGAGCAGTCTCTTCTTGCGAAGACTGATGACCGTTATTTGAACTCCCTTGCTGCTGATCATCATGGTTCGAAGCCCCAGAATTGCTTCCTGCACCTATAAAACGAACAACTTCCTCTTGATCGCTCTCATTTTTAAGCGCATTAATAACAACATCGTAATTTTGGGTGTCATAAGTGTATCGATAGCCCTCTTTTGCTATCTTTTTAGCGTCCACTGTTGAATAATCAATTGATATGATACCTGCAATTTGATCGCTAAGCATACAGTTTTCACTCATATAATCAAGTATCATCTCCTGACGATTGAACATATTGGCAGATTCAATATCATATTTGAAATTCATATATGCTTTTTGTGTTACTGTAGAACTGTTGCACATTGCACCATTTGCCATGTAGGAGTAGTTCGTATTCGCTGAGTTCGAGGTAACATTTTCGGTAGAAATAGTTTGTTTCGTTTCTCGCTGATTGTCTTTAATATTGATGTTGATCGAAACTCCTTTTTCGTTCATATTGACATTGACATCATTCGTTTGATGATTGGTATCGATTCGCGTTTCACTTGAAACATGCGTATGACTGTGCTCTTCAACAGATGCTTCTCCTCGTGTTTCAGTAGAGGAGTGTTCTTGACCTTCTTGATCAGGTTCTTGTGACTGTTCACTGGAATGGTAATTAGTGTTTGAAATATTGGTGTAAGTGCTCTCTTCAGTAGGACGTCTACCCGCGAATTTAAGTTTAAATTTTTTGCGTTTTTTCTTCACTTCCAGACTGATTTCCTCATTCTTTTCAAAAAAACTGACCGACTGATCGACGTCAGCGGTTTTTCCATCAGAGAAAACAACCTTCACACGGTAAAAATCACCGGGTAAGTCCTTAACCCTTACATGTGTTTCTGGAGAATCGTTCTGTCGGATACCATTAACAACTACATAGAAAGGTTTACTCTCTTGAGTGAAAACAACTAAATTCTTTTGCGACCATAGCATAGAGCTAAGTAATAGCGGTACAAATAGCGTAATAAATAATCTCATAATTTTTATTTTTCGGATATTATTCAAATCCCGTGCCGAAATTAACTGAAAATTATATAATAAGCAATAATGTATCATTAAGACTTAAATCTTTCAAAGAACGTTCCTGGACGGTTGTTTAATTGAACACGGCGCCGTATATTTGACAGTGTGGCCGAGCTGTTGTTTCATCGACACGGTTTTTACATGAATAGATATAACAGATAATTAGAATTATGGCCTTAATCGGTAGCTTAGTAAAAAGAGGTATTGCTCTCAGTCAAAAATTTTCAAGTTCGAATACGAGTGAAATACCAATCAACCAGCAAAAAGAGCAGTTGAAAGAACTTTTGAATACTGCAAGTGAGACATCTTTCGGGAAGTACTATGGATTTTCTAGCTGGTTGGATCAGCGAGATTTGATCGAACACTTTCAGTCTAATGTGCCTATTCATAATTATGATAAGATGCATCGCGAATGGTGGGAGCAACAGCAAAAATATCCTGATATTTCGTGGCCTGGAAGTCCAAATTATTTTGCTTTGAGCAGCGGGACGACGGGGAAATCGAGTAAGCGCATACCGATGACGGATGCCTTTTTGCAAAGCATGCGTGATGTCGGTTCTGCATTTATACGCTCGCTACCCAACTTCGATTTGCCAGATGAACTCTTTGAGAGCGAAGTGCTGATGCTCTCCAGCAGTGCTAATTTAACACGTAATGAAAATGATCAATTTGAAGGTGAAATCAGCGGTATTAATGTGAATAATTTTCCGGGGTGGTACGATCTTTTTTATCGACCTGGAAAAGAAATAGCGCGTATAGATGATTGGGATGAGCGCGTACTGACAATAGCAAAAGCTGCACCAGATTGGAATATTGGCGCCATCGCAGGGATACCCTCCTGGGTGCTATTAATGTTGCAGAAAATTATTGAATATCACGATTTAGATTCAATTCACGAGATATGGCCGAATCTCACTGTTTTTGCCAGTGGTGGAGTAGCATTTGAGACTTATCGCTCTGATTTTGACAAATTAACTAAAAAACCATTAGTGGTGCTGGATACCTATCTGGCTTCTGAAGGATTTTTTGCATACACGGCTCGGCCGAACAGTATGGAAATGCGTTTAGCCCTAAGACATGGTTATTTCTATGAGTTTATTCCTTTTGATGAAAGAGGAGTTGATGAATATGGGGAATTATTGGAAAATCCTGAGGTTTTTACGATCGATGAGGTAGAATGTAATCAGGATTATGTGCTCATTGTTTCCACTTCTGCAGGGATATGGCGATATGTTATTGGAGATACGATTCGTTTTACTGCTCTTCATCCTCCCGAGATCGTGCTGACGGGGAGAACAAAGTTTTTTCTAAATGTGGTGGGCTCACAATTGTCTGAAGAAAAATTGGATGCAGCAATTTTGGAACTCAGTAAGTCAACGGGGGTGACCATTAACGAATATTCAGTAAGTGCGCTTCAGAATGAAAGTGACGAATATTACCATCAATGGGTGTTAGTGACCGATGATGACTCACTTGATCAAAGCAAGTGCGCCGAGCAGTTAGATCAACTGCTGAAAAATGCGAATAAAAATTACAAGGTAGCGCGATCTAAAGCGTTAAAAGCCATTAAAGTGAATATTATTGATAAAGAAACGTATTATGATTTTCTATCGCGTGAAAAGAAAAAAGGGGGGCAAGTAAAGACACCTAAAGTAATGCGATCTGAGGAAATGGAAAAGCTAATACAGGGATTAACGAATTAGTCGACCGGATCGATAGATACATTTTCTTCAATCCAATCTTCTACCGTTTTTAGTGGCATGTAATATTTTTTCATTTTCTTGCGGTATTTGTCGTCAATCAAATCATGGGTGAATAGGAACTTTTTGGTGGCAAGAATCTCTTCGTGAAAACCGTGCTCGATTGCTATTTGATCTGCTCGGTGCTCAATTTTTTTGCGAAATGAGGTCGAAAACAAATATTTAAGACCGAAACCGAGCATTGCTAAAAAGTTGTGATTTGAATAATCGACAACATGTCCCAATTCGTGCGCAAACCACCCAATAATAACATCATCTGGTAAATCCTCAATGAGAAGAGAATCACTCCCTCTTACACGAAGTGAAAAGCGAATACGATAAATGTGAGGCCCACGAAAAACACTACTCAGTGTGAAAACTGGCTGAGCTTGCATGGTTGAACCCTTTAGTGCATCCTGTTTGAATCTGATTTCTTCTACGGAATCAAACACATAATAGTCAAGTGTCGAAGCAAACAAATTATTTAAACGTTCGCTATCGCAATGGATGACCTTTAATTTATTTTTCGTTGTACTTGCCATCGAATAATTTTCCAGTATTGCCAATGTACAAGAAAATATACAAAATAAAGTTGTTTTTCCATCAATTATCTCTTTTTAGTCGCATTGTTACGCTTGCTAAGAGGTATAAAGAAGACTTAGTTTAGCTGAAAATAGATAAACCTTTTAAGACTACCGCTTTTTCGAGGATTGCGCTTATTCGTATTTTTTGATTATTAATGCTACATTTAACTATTATGAATAAAATTGTCGAAATTGTTTATCCGATCCGAATCATTTGCTGGATCAGCATTCTATTATTATTTACATCTTGCTCTAAGGTTTATAAGTTTTTTATCGTAAATCAGACCGGTGCACCCTTAAAAATTGATGTCAAATTAGAAAAAGATCACAGGAGCTCTTCAATTTTTTTCTATCCAGACGCAACGAGAGATGTATTCAGTTTTTATGAGATGCAAAGCTCCACATCAGTAGATTTTGGGAGGAAAACAACTACCAGGGTGGATACAATTGATCATTTTTCACACTATGAAGTAACCATACCTTCCAATGAAGCGTTTCAGTATGGACGGTTAAATAATCAAAGCTATGAACGTTATGATCAGGAATTTATCAATGGTCAAACGTTTAATTTAAATCGGATTCATTTTTCCGCAGACTACCCGGATATTAGACCTGAAAACTTTGATCATTACATAACCACTAATCAATCTGGAATATTGTTGGTGATCAACAACTGATCAACAACGTTGTTTAAAAATGGGTCATTAATGATCATATATTTTAACGATGAGGTTTTAACTGCTCTATGCGTTTCTTCGCTTGTTCACTATAGAATCCCCCCGCTTTGTTAATGCTGTCAAATACGCTCATGGCCGCCTCAACTTGCCCCAGTTGATATAAAGATTGCGCTTTAAACCATCTGGCTTCTTCCCTGAAGTTTCCGATTTCAAGGGGGTAACTTTCGTCGAATTGTTTCACGGCCTTCTCGAATTGACCGAGATTGTAGAAACAAAGTCCGGCATAAAAGTGTGCATTAACGTCATCTGGATAATGATCCAAAATAGTTAAGTAACGAACTAAAGCGCGCTTATAGTTCTTTTGAAGGAAATAATAGTGTGAATTTTCCAAATAAATCAAGTAATCAACAGTTTGTTTATGAGCTGTTTTTTGTAGTGGTTCCTCTTTGGAAGGCTCACGCAGACTGGCAGGAGTGCCCACCTGAGGTCGCAGTGGGGATGTGATTACTTTGTCTTTTCTGATGGATCGATAATCGACTGTCTTAAGTTCGTTGAGATAAATCTCTGGAGTATTTTTATAGGTTAATGTGCGCGGTTTACGTGTTGGAATGGTTTCAATATTTTTTGGAGCTAATTGATTTACAGGTTCGTCAGAAGTCATCGAGCGATCAGGATTTTCAGACGTTTCTGAAGCTCCCTGCGTCATCAATTCTTTTGGTCTGATTTGTCGCGTAGAATCAATGTTTTTATAGGTATCGATTTCGGCTAATTTTTTTTCAGTAATGTGATATGCTACCGTTTTGTTTTGTTGCGCTTGTTTCTCCGATGCAGAATCAGGTAATACACGTTGGTTTTCGGTAACTAACGGATCCTGATTGTCGCGTTGAATCAACTGCTTACCTTGATAGGTATAAATAACTAATAGCATCATGGTAGAAATAAACACAAACAGAAACAGGTAAGCTCCTTTGCTAGATGTGGTATATTGGGATTTCCTTGTTTGATTTAAAAATTTTCGGTCTAATGTCGACATTTGTTCATCAACATTGGAATCTATGGTCGACCAACCCGAAACAGCATCTTGATTGAAACCTCCGTCTTGTTCTTTATCCTGAATATTTTGAGGACTCTGTTCTTTTTTCAACGCATCAATCTCTTGGCGTGATAAAGAGTCTCGTCGTCCAAATATTCTATGAAGCAGATTTAAATAAATCATGTTGTTCCAATTTAATTCTTAAATTTCTTTTTCCATTTTGCAGTGCGCTTTTTACCTTTTTTAGGGGTAAAGCAAGTTCCTTACTAATTGCTTGATACGTTTTTCCTTTGATGTAAAAAAGCTGTATGGCTTCCCGTTGTGGACTTTTTAATTCACTGATTTTTTCAGCAATCAATCGATCAATTGTTTCCTGTTGCTTTTTCATTTCAACACCGTTTTGCGCTGTATTCGGGATGATTTCTTCCTCAAGATGCAGCGTCTTCGGGTGGTTTTTACGCAAACGCATTAAACATTCATTTTTCGAGACCTGATATAACCAGGATTTAAAGTACTTGATATTATGTCGCTGAATTTTATCTACCAGCCCAGCGAATATATCCATCGTAAGGTCTTCTGCTATTTCTTTTTGTTTCAGGTAGTTCAAGCAAGTACCAAAAACGAGGTGACCATATCGCCTGTAAATTTCTCCAAATGCCGATTGATCATCGGGATTCGACTGAAGTGCTTTGAGAAGCGCTTCGTCTGCTAAGGAACGGTATTTCGTTTTTTGACGCCGCATTTTGTTTAAAGATGCAAATTTTTCCGAATTCCATAAATCTTTTCTGAATAGGAACGGTTTAAATATAAACTAAGAAGTGGTATGGAAGCAGGTCATTGATACTTCTAAATTAGTTGTCATCAATTAGGTATCTGACGGTCAGTTTTTTATTATGGAATTTATTGCTGTTTCCAAAAGGTGATAAAGAATATGTGAACAAATGAATCAAATAGCTGTTAAGAAATTGAAAATGGTCTTATAGATATTAAAAAATTTTGTATCTTAATAGACAAAAAATAAATCATGACTGAAGAACACGAATTAGAAGACAAAATTGCCAATTTAACAGAGCGTTTACGAAAAGAAAAACCGCCAATTTACGATCATTTGATGGAAAATCCTGTTACGCTTCCAGACGAGCAGAGTGATGGTTTTTATAAAGCGTTGCGCAAATACAAGGAACATCTGGAGCAATTGTTAAATAACGATTAATTAGTAATTCATAACAAATAATATATAACAATGAAAACGTACAAAAAGTTAGGTTTCGAATCAGAAGAAACAAAAGAGGTAGTTAAAAATTTAAACTTACTATTAGCTAATTTACATGTTCACTACCAAAAGCTAAGAAATTACCACTGGAATGTTACTGGTGCCGATTTCTTTGATATCCATGAGACCACAGAGGCTGAATATAATGAGGTCATTTTGGAAATTGATGAGATAGCTGAACGCATTCGCGTGTTTGGAGCTACCCCAATAAGTACACTGAAAGAATATTTGGAAGTCTCAGAAATAAAAGAAACGGGAACGGAACTTGAATCTACGGAAATGGTAAAAGAAATTTTACGCGACCAGGAGGTGCTTTTATCTTTCATGGTTGAAACGATTGAAGCTGCCCGCGCTATTGGCGATATTTCAACGGATGATTTGGTAACAGGTTTCATGAAACGTCGCGAAAAAATGCACTGGATGCTTACGTCCTTTGTGAAAGAATCGTAACCCCAATTTTGACATTTGAAAAGAAGGCTGTCTTTGCGGACAGCCTTCTTTATTCATAAAAAAAACAGATGATGCATAAAGTACTGGTTATAGGAGCGAATGGGAATACAGGTAAGCGTGTAGTGAACCAATTAGTCAATCATAAGGATTATGAACCCATAGCAATGTTGCGGAATGAAAGCCAGCAACCTTATTTTGAGCAAAAAAATATTGAGGTCCGAATGGGCGACCTCGAGAAAGATCTCGACCACGTTTTTCAAGACGTGGATAAAGTGATTTTTGCTGCAGGCTCAGGCGGCAATACGGGAGATGATAAAACGGAAGCCGTAGATAAAGATGGCGCAATTAAAGTTGTTAATCAGTCAGAAAAGTCAGCAATTAACAAATTTGTTATGCTCAGTTCAATGGGTACGGACATACCTGACAAAATTAAAGGATTAGAAGTTTATCTAAAAGCCAAAAAAGCAGCAGACGATCACTTGCGCGCCTCGAGTCTCAATTATAGTATTATCCAGCCTGGTGGTTTGACAGATGAAGAAGGAAAAAATCAAATTAGGGCTTCAGAGAAAATTGGGGAGTTTGGGCAAATTTCACGCGATGATGTAGCTCAGGCACTAGTTGAAAGCCTGGATAAGTCTGTCCTTAATAATAAGTCCGCTGAAATTATTGAAGGAGAACGCGCAATTAACGAAGCGCTTAAAGATATATAATAAACTAAAGTATTATTTATGAAGTCACCAGTTGTGTTAACGGGAGGAACGGGTTATTTAGGTGCTCAAATTCTCACTGAACTACTCACTAAAGGCTATACGGTTCATTTAACGGCGCGGAATCCGAAAGAAAAGTTAGGTTTAGAGTGGTTGAAAGCTCTTATGAAAAAATATGAAGGGCAGATTAAGGTGTTTAAAGGCGACTTATTGGATCAAGACAGTTTTGATGAAGCCATGACTGGTGCAAAAGGTGTTATTCACGCGGCAAGTCCATTTCGAATTGAAGGGATTAAGGATGCACAGAAAGAACTTATTGATCCGGCTAAAAAAGGTACGCGCAATGTGCTCAATTCCGTAGAAAGGGCTGAAACTGTTGAAAAGGTAGTCGTTACTTCTAGTGTGGCTGCTATTCACGGAGATGCAATAGATATTAAGAATGTCGAAGCGTCAGTTTTCTCTGAAAAACATTGGAATACTTCGAGTAGTTTGACGCATCAACCCTATTCATACTCTAAAAAAGTGGCAGAACAAGAAGCTTGGAAGATGAGTGAAAACAAGCCATGGAAGTTAGTGACTATAAACCCGGGATTCATAGTTGGACCTTCTGTAACTGACCGCACAGATTCTACTTCTATTCGGCTCGTCGCAGATATGCTTAGTGGTCGATTTAAGCAGGGGGTTCCCGATTTGCACTTTGTGATGGTGGATGTTCGCGACGTTGCCAGGGCACATGTATTGGCACTAGAGAACGATGAAGCCGAGGGGCGTCATTTATGTGCTCATGAACCTATGAGTATGCTGGATCTGGCTGAAGGTTTGAGGAGTCAAGCCGGAGATGAATTTCCGAAAATTCCTAAAAAAGAATTACCTCATTGGCTTACTTATTTGTTGGGACCTCTGATGATTGGTTTTTCCTGGACGTTTTTAAAAAATAATTTAGGTATTCCCGTCTATGTTGATAACTCTAAAATACGTAGATCGCTGGGGCTGGAATTTAGACCTATGAGTGAAACGCTTAGCGATCAGATCGAACAGTTGAAAAAAGATGGTGTTGTTGAATAGATTTATTAGATCCGTTGATACAACAAGCACCACATTTGAGTAGTTTATTTCATCGTTCTACAAGGATCGCAAGGTTTCTATGCGTTCATCAGGGTTCTTACCTTTAAACACGTAACTTCCGGCAACGAGGGCATCGGCACCATTTTGAACGAGTTGATGACCTGTTTCTGCATTGACTCCACCGTCTACTTCGATAATGGTCGATGATTTTTGTTCATCAATCATGTGGCGCAGCGTTTTTACCTTGCCAAGGGTCGCAGGAATAAAATGTTGACCTCCAAACCCGGGGTTTACGGACATAATGAGCACGACATCAATAAACTCCAGCATACCTTCTAACAAATGTACAGGTGTGTGTGGATTGAGTGCAACTCCCGTCTTCATTCCCGCATTTTTAATAGTTTGTAGCGTACGGTGTAAATGAGTACAAGCCTCGTAATGCACTGTGAGGATAGAAGCACCCGCATCCTTAAAATCAGTAATGTAAGGGTCTGCATTCGCAATCATTAAATGAACATCAAGTGGTTTGTTCGCATGTTGATGAATCGCTTTCATGACAGGAATACCAAAAGAAATATTCGGCACGAATACGCCGTCCATAATATCAATATGTATCCAGTCAGCCTTACTGGAATTAAGCATCTTTACGTCGCGTTCTAAATTGGCAAAATCTGCAGATAAAACGGAAGGAGAAACTATAGTACTCATAAAATGATTTTTTTCAAAATTAGCAAATCAGTTGAATTCGCGATTGACTTTTTGGAGTAAAAGTGAGTTGCGTTGATACACATCATAATAAAAGCGTGGTGTCTTTGCCGAATCATCATAAATGACCGTTTGGTAGTCGATGATTACAGGTAAGTCATTATTAATTCTGAGATATGTTGCTTTGTTTCTATTGAATAATGTGTCCAAAGAATCGCGATAGGCATGTTCTTGACATTTTAAAATCTTTTGAGCAAGTGCCGTAGGGTGCTGCAGTCTAATGCATCCATGACTGTACGTTTTGCGCTCCTTGGTAAATAGTGATCGCTGAGGAGTGTCGTGAATATAGACGTTGTAATGATTTGGGAATAGGAATTTGATATTCCCAAGGCTATTTTTAGGTCCTGGGCGTTGACGAATGCGATAGGGGAAGTTATATTGATTATAAGCTTCCCAGTTAATTGTGTCTGTTAAAATTGGCGTGTTGTTATGTATTATTTCGTAACCTTTTTCCGAAATGATGGCCGAATCCTTTTTGATTTTATAAAGGGTTTCTTTTGAAGCAATGGAATGAGGAAGGTGCCAATAAGGATTGGTCACGATATACTTTAGAGGTGCCTGAAAGGTTGGAGTAGCTGTTTTTTTTCTTCCGATAACAACGTTGCTTTCATAATAAATGGAATCTGAATGAGTAAAATAAAGTTTGAAGGCGGGGATATTGACTTTTACATACTGTTCTGGAAAAATGGAATCTTTCATTTGGTAATAATTATCGAGATTTATGATTGCCCGATTATAGCGCTCCTGATTAGTGATGAGTAACGCTTCTGTTGTATATTTTCCGATTATACCGTCTGTACCAAGACCATGAATCCACTGAAATTGTTTGAGTTGTTTTAGAAAACCTGTAGAATCGTCTTCAAATCCCAGGTTGGCAAGTCGTTTCTCAACGATTGAATCAGAAGATTGTAATGCTTCTGGTGTGCTCCATGACGGCTTAGTAACTGGGTGCTTCGAAAAAAATGAACGCAACGATGCGTGATAGTTTTTAACTCTTGACCGCTTTGCCGTGAAGTTAAAGAGATGTTGCGTCCAGGTTTCTTCCTCTGACTTGCCAGCGATAAATTCTATAATATGTTCTGCTGAGGTTAGCTTTGGATCTAATATTACATCTTTTTTTAGATCAAAAATACCTCGTTCACGTGCATTGATGTAATAGCTCGTCTTTAAAAGTGTAAAAAGCTCTTTTGAAACGGTTGATTCATCCGCGAAATCACGATGGTTAATCGGTAAATAGCCAAATGGGATGGCCAGTAAAGTATCGTTTTTCAAATGTTGAAAATAACTATTTGATCCACGGGAGTTATCTGAAAACCAAATGAGCGAATCGTTGCGCAATTTATAAACAGCGCGACAAAATGTTTGATGTTCTTCTGGTAATTTGGATATCTTATCGATGATTGTGCTGGCTTGGTCTATTTCTGTTGAGTTTGTCGTTAAATTTTTGTTATCTTGTTGGAAATCTGAACAGCTACTCATTAAGAGCACTAATAACAGATGAAAGGACCAAGGGGTGTCGCGCACAAGTTTCATAAATAAAGCTTGCCGCAATGTACATATTTTGCCGTACATGTTTATAAAATAAAAAAGAGATTAATAAATGGAGTTCGCTTATTATCCAGTTACGCTGGTTATTATAATTGTAACGGTCTTACTCTCAATACGGGCCTTCAAGGATACGGAAATTAAGTATAAATGGATCAACTATCCTTATAAGATGAATAGGGAAAGTGAGTGGTACCGTACGATCTCTCATATTTTTATACATGGTGATTACGTACATTTATTTTTCAATATGTTCGTATTATTCTCATTTGGTCGCATGATGGAATTTGAGCTGCTCCGATTCTCTGGACGTCCATTTGGTCACATTCACTTCTTCTTGCTTTATTTTTTAGGAGGATTGGCTGCGGGTATATGGCCTTATCTGAGAAATAAAGATAATCCCAATTACATGAGTTTGGGAGCTTCAGGTGCTGTTTCAGCTGTGCTTTTTGCTTCTATTTTGTGGACACCTTCCAATGGAATTTACCTCATGTTTATACCTGTTGAAATACCAGCGTGGTTATTTGGAATTGCCTATCTGGCGTTTGAATACTATATGAGCAAAAGAGGCAATAGCGGCATCGCTCACGATGCTCACTTCGGAGGAGCTATTTTTGGAATCATTTACGTTTTGATTATTAATTTCAATAAAGGAGAAGCTTTTATTTCTCATATATTTAGTTGATTATGGCGCTACTATACATCAATAACAATGGTGAGCTACTTAAAAATGATGGTGCAACATTGGCAGCAGCCAATCGTGGACATCTGTATGGAGACGGTCTGTTTGAAAGTATTCGAGTGGTCCGCGGTAAACCCATAAATCTTGAAGCCCATATTTTGCGCATGCTGGAAGGGGCCGGGCAGCTTAAAATGAGAACCCCTGCTTTTTATTCAACAGCATTTTTTGAAGAAAAAATCCTTGAATTGCTTCAATTATCTTCGATTGATCAGGGTGGAAAGGTGCGCATTTCTATCGATCGAATGTCTGGAGGTACATACAGGCCTACATCGAATGAAACGACCTTTTTTATCGAAGTGGCCCCTTTAAATGATGAACATTTTCGCTTGAATTCGCGGGGATGGGAAGTTGATCTTTATGCTGGCATGCGAAAACGCAAGAACAAACTATCGAATTTTAAAACGAAAAATGGATTGTTGTACGTGATGAGCGCTATCGAAGCCCAGGAGAAAGGGTTGGATGATTTATTGATTACAGATCCTAAAGGGGGGATTCTGGAGGGATCGAGTAGCAATCTTTTTGTTGTGAGTAACGGAGTTTTATATACGCCTGGATTAGAGGAAGGCTGTTTGGGAGGAGTTATGCGTATGACCCTCATTAATCTGGCATTGGAAAATGGTATAAAAGTGTACGAGTCTTCCATAATGCCACAGAATTTGTTGGCAGCAGATGAGGTTTTTCTAACCAATGCGATTAAAGGAATTATTTGGGTTGGCGGATACCGGACAAAGCGTTATGTCAACGATATGTCTTCTCATTTGTTAAAGTTATTGAATCAAAAAATGGGATAAGAAATGAAAGTTATTGGATTTGCAGGAAGTACAAGTCAACAATCAATCAATAAAGCATTAGTAGCCTTTACATTAGATAAAGTGGAGAAAACGGATACATCGATGACTACAGAGTTACTCGATTTGAATGATTACGAGTTGCCGTTGTTTAGTGTGGATCGGGAGGATGAAGGGTTTCCTGAAAATGTTGAACGATTCTTGAATAAAATTCAGTCAGCCGATGCTCTAGTCATATCCTTGGCAGAGCACAACGGAGCATATTCCGCAGCTGCAAAAAATCTTATTGATTGGTGTTCGCGAAAGGAGCTGGGTTTTTTTAAAGAGATACCGCTACTTTTAATGGCTACGTCTCCTGGTGGATATGGAGGTGGAAATGTGCTCGAACTGGCTAAAAAACGTTTTCCAAAGTTTAAAGCAGCTATTGTAGCGACCTATAAATTACCTTCTTTCGATGACAATTTTGATCGCGAAAAAGGAATAATTCAATCAGAGGAAGAAACCGTTCATCAACGTGCAGTCGTTCAATTGATTGATCAATTGAGGTGATTGCATAAAATGTAACCGGTGACAGAAAGGGTGTCTTTCTAGATTAGCTGACCAACAGGAATAAGTGAGACCCGATAAAAAATACGTCTTAGCAATGGTGCATCGTTCAGGTGCGCTATTTTTTCTAAAATTAAAGAGGAATTTCAGGATTTTGATACCTTTGATATAATTATTGACCGTCAGGATATTGTAACGAATATGTGTAAC
>CAYFTH010000060.1:0-17506 GCA_964346075.1 uncultured Fluviicola sp.
GAGGTTTTTCCAACGGAAGAGGGGGGGGGAATACATTTTAAAGGAGAACGAGAAAGGATAGATGTTTTATTTGAACGCGTTCTGCTATAAACTTGAAAGTAAGGTGTATTGTAGAGCGAATATTTGATCGAATAGTTACTGCAGATGCGAATAATTAAAGGTGAGATGACGTGAATCATATGTTCAATGCAAGGGTAAGTGTAAATATAATTATTCCATTCGATTTGTTGGTATGCTGGATATTGCAAGATTTTGAACTTGATTTATGATAAAAATTCAAAAGAGAGGAACGATAAGTGATATTATTTTACGGTGTGGATCTTTCATTGAATAGGATAATAGCTTTGTTTGAGCAAAAATTGATCTTCAGCATGGAGTGATTACGCGATTTGATCAAAGATTTTTCTTCCTTAGAAGTAAATTGGATATCCTCGAATGCCATTTTTACTTACTTCCAGAGCAGGGAAGGGGATTTTAATATGGTTAAATAAGCTAAAAATCGTTTTAAGAAAATCACTTTTTACGTTAATTTGAGTCAAATCAATGTCCAGTGAAAAGAGGTATTGGCGGTACGCATTGAAGTTGAGTGCAGTTCCGCCGGCATCAGTGATGGAGAAATTATTTTTGACGCCATGCAGCTTTTCGTCCACACTATATCCAATAGCGAAATTGAGCCATTTCGGAAAACGACGTGACTTGTTCAAAAAACGCGAGGGATTGATGGACAGCCAATAGGTTTGGCCGTTGTAATCTTTTAAGAGGCGAGAAGCCGTAGAATTTCCCAAAACACCAGGACGATACTGCGCATAGGGTGAAAAATGGGTACTGAAGGTGAGTTGAAAGCGCTGTTCCTGCCATAACAGATCTTGCCATAAATACCATCCACTTCCGAGGGCATTGGCACCAACATCACTCCAGGAGAACCCCCAATTTTTGGCGTGACCATCTAATGCCTCAAAACTAGTCAAGTACCCAAATGAAATGGCAGAACCGATGATCCTGCTTTTTGAAGGTGATACACCGCTCCATTGGTACAGTTCACTTGTTTTTTGCGCGAGTAGTTGACCGGCGTAAAAGTGTCCCACTTTGTCCATTTGCATCCATTGCTTTGAATCGTCAAAAAACTGAAATTCACCACCCCAATTGTCTGCGTACCAGATTTGATGTAACCCGATGAGTGAGCCTGTCCAGGTAGCTCCAATAAAAGCTGAAGCTCCTATCATTCTTCCTTCGCGCAGCGTGTCGCTTGGTTCAAAAAACTGAGATTGTCCCCGACCGTTTAACGCGAACAGAATAATGAAGGGGATGATTACCTTACGCATGGACTAAAAGTAATATTTTTCGAGCACTGTACTGATTGATTTTCATTGGAAAGCTACCCAAAATCAAAGAAAATAAAGCAATAAAATTTTCCATTATCCGCTGAACGGTGAACTATTTTTCTTCCAGTTGCACTTCAAAATTGAAATCAACGACGTTTCCTAATTTTGCGGAAGGATCCATTCCGTAGGCTGTACGATCGAGTTGCGATTGTCCCCATAAAATGGCCACTTTCCCACCATCACTTTCCCCAGTTCCGAGGAGCTTTAATTCTACCTCCAATGGATTCGAAGTTCCAAGCATGGTAAATGTACCATTGAGCAGGTAGGTATCACCATTTTTCTTAAATCCTTTCGCTTTGTAGGTCATTTTAGGATATTGTTCCTCGTAAAAATAGTCCTCGCTCATCAAGCTTTCATCGCGCATCGAGTTATATGTTGTTAGTGAAGCAACTTGCATAACTACAGATAACGTTGATTCTTTCAGATCCTCAGCGATAGATACCTCTCCAGAAATCCGTTGAATAGCTCCTTCTGTTCTACCATCTGGTGGCCCTAGAGCAAATGTAATTTGCGATTGTTCTTGATTAATCGTCCATTCGCCCGTTGCTTCTTGAAGGTCTTTGCCTTCTGGTGTATCCTGCGCTTTGTCAGAGGTTTTCTCTTTTTTACCGGAATCAGAAGAAGCAGTGGCGCTTTCTTTTTCAATTCCAAGATCGGCATAATCAATTTTAGAGCTCGTGGTTACTGGTTTTATGGAAGGTAATATTAAAAGTGCTGTTCCTAATGTGATTAATTTCAAGGCAATCAACGAACTATTCTTGAATATCGTGAATACTACACTCAATAGTGCGATGGATGTGATCATTCCTCCAATGGTAAGAACACCTCCGAGTCGTTCTAGCTGTGTGTAGGCAAAACCTAATAGAACAACTGCTAGTAGTGGAATAAAAAGAGCAAAAAATGTAAGAATAACCTTCCATTTTCCAGTATTGTATCTCGCCAATTTCATAAATAGCTCATGAAATAAAATCATAAAACCGGCTACAAAAGCGCCTTCGAGTACTTCACCACGGGTAAAATCTAGTTGATCAAAGCCACCCATATTCAGGTATATTGGAACAAAAACTAAAAGGATTAACGCTCCACTTGCCGAGGAAAGAATATCATTTTGCAACCCTACTTTATTACGTGCGATAAGTGTAGCGGACAGATGAAATGTACCTGCTAAAAGTAATCCGAGATTCCCAAGCAAAAAGGATCCCAACACGGCAATTCCACCAATAAAAGCGTAGGATACGAGACTTTCAAGATAATTTTCCTCGTGTTCTGCCCATTTAATCGAACCGAAGCGGATAATTAAATTGCTGATTCCGAGTTTGGCAAGATGAGTGAGAAAAGGTACAGAAGCAGAGATAAGTGCGATAAGAAATACATCCAATGCACGGTCTATACCAAAGCCCATGTAAGTTATTTCTTCAATATAAGGCATCAGTAGTAGAGCAAGTGCAGCAAGTAACGGGATAAGGTTCCACCATACCTGGGTTTTGTGTTTAGTTATTTCTCCTACAAAAAAGTGAATACTCAAGATTGATATGAGCACAGTAGACAACATGAATTGATGATCGGATGAATAACTGAAGAAATCCATGGAAAGAATCAATGTTGCTAAACCGAGAATGAAGTAGCTGATTGATTTAACGGATTCGTAGCGATTACGAGCATAAGCAATAGTCGCTAGCATTCCCGCAAAAAGTGTAAAAAGTCCAATAATTGTTACCATGGTAAATAATTTAGAGCAAATGTAGAATAAAAATAACAATAAACAAGAGAACGATGTTCATGGCGGATGTCAATCGTTTTCATTTATGGGGCGAAAGATAAATAAGATGTACGATTTTTGGTGTGAACCCGATTAATCTTTAGTTTATTGTAAAGAGGTCCATAAAAAAAGGCTACCTCAAAAGAGATAGCCTTTAAATATTTGGAGTGGATTAGGACTTATTTTTCGTCGTCCTTACCGTCCATTTTATCTTTTAAAGCTGCAAGCGCATCAAGATCTCCAAGTGTAGATTTCTCTCCACCTTTATTCACATCTTTCATGGCTTTAGAAGCACCTTTTTTGCCACCAGAAGATTTCTTAGTGGTTGGTTTGTCTTCTCCTTCCTCAAAAGTACGTAGATGAGAGACAACGATTTTCTTAGCATCTTTATTAAATTCGATCACTTTGAAATTCAATTGCTCATCAACTTTTGCGTTAGAGCCATCTTCTTTGCGCATGTGCTTGGCTGGGCATATAGCCTCAACACCATAAGGCAAGGAAACAATACCTGATTTATCTTTCATATCGATAATTGTTCCTTGGTGCTCAGAACCTTCTCCGAAGATTGTTTCAAATACATCCCATGGGTTTTCTTCCAATTGTTTGTGACCGAGTGAAATGCGACGATTTTCTTTATCGATTTCCAAAACAACAACTTCCATAGGATCACCCACTTTACAGAATTCGGATGGGTGCTTAATCTTCTTCTGCCAAGAAAGGTCAGAAATGTGAATCAATCCATCAACACCTTCTTCTAGCTCAACAAATACACCGAAGTTCGTAAAGTTACGAACCTTAGCCTCATGTTTAGAGTCAACAGGGTATCGTTTCTCGATGTCAGACCAAGGATCTGGCATCAATTGTTTGATTCCGAGTGACATTTTACGGTCCTCGCGGTCAAGTGTCAAAATAACAGCTTCCACTTCATCTCCTACGCTAAGGAAATCTTGAGCTGTTCTCAAGTGCTGTGACCAACTCATTTCTGAAACGTGTATCAATCCTTCAACACCAGGCGCGATTTCAACAAAAGCACCGTAATCTGCAAGAACTACTACTTTTCCTTTCACTTTATCACCAACGTTCATACTCTCATCAAGTGCGTCCCAAGGGTGAGACTGAAGTTGTTTTAATCCAAGTGCAATACGTTTTTTATCATCATCAAAGTCGAGAATTACAACATTTAATTTCTGATCCAGTTCCACAACTTCTTCTGGATGATTAACACGACCCCATGAAAGGTCCGTGATGTGAATCAATCCGTCAACTCCTCCAAGGTCGATAAATACACCATAAGATGTGATGTTTTTAACAGTACCTTCAAGTACCTGACCTTTTTCAAGTCCGGAAATAATTTGTTTCTTCTGTTCTTCGAGCTCTGCTTCGATCAATGCCTTGTGCGAAACAACAACATTTTTGAATTCCTGGTTAATTTTTACTACACGGAATTCCATGTCTTTTCCGACATACATGTCGTAGTCGCGAATAGGTTTAACATCGATTTGAGAACCAGGCAAGAATGCCTCAATTCCAAATACATCAACGATCAAACCACCTTTCGTACGGCATTTAACGTGACCTGTAATCACTTCTCCCGTTTTGAGAGCGTCGTTAACACGGTCCCATGCGTGGTGCATTCTCGCCGTCTTGTGAGAAACGACAAGCTGACCCGTTTTGTCTTCTTGAGCCTCTACGTACACGACTACATCGTCACCTACTGCTAAATCTGGATTGTAGCGAAATTCGTTAATTGGAATTACACCTTCAGATTTGTAGCCGATATTTACCACAACTTCACGTGCTGTCAAAGAAACTACCGTTCCGGTAATGACTTCTTTTTCATTAATTGAAGTTAGTGTTTCTTCGTACGTGTCTGCGTACTCGGCATGTTCTGCCTGACTGTAACCCTCGTTTGCGAGCGCGTCCCAGTCAAATTCAGGATCTCCCTGATCAATTACTTTGTTTTCTGCCATATTGGGCATGTTTTAATTGTATTTCAAGTAACTCCAATAATCTTGAAAGAAATTGTTGTTGTCGTCTGAATTGGAGTTAACGACATTTTCAAAATTGAAGGGCAAAGATAAAGTTATTAGTTTGAACCACAAAGGAATTATGGAAATTGTTAGGACATAAAGGTGAGGCATTTGGCTGAGTCAATCAAAATGTCGTTAATAGCTAAAAGATGCATTACAAGTTTTGATGAATTTGAGTAGCAATAAACAGCGTTTCATGTCAATAGCTACAGTGGTACAGAGCAATAAGCAATGCTTGATTCAAGTAGCTCAATCACCGGGTTTTTAATAATTAAACTCGTAGTAAACGGTGTCAAAAGGCGTGTTATAAACACTGTCCATACCATTGGACTCATTACCATTTACCCAGTAATAAAATTTCATGTAGCGATTGGCATCGTTCGGACAAATGACAGTGGTGTCTACGTCGCCGTAATAATAATAGAATCCATTTGCGCAACAGATCTCACAATTTTCTTTACCTGTATCTTTTAGTAATTTAAATTCATCGCTTGGGTCAGGTTGGTTATTTTTAATAACAAAAGCTGTCCAGGATTGAGCTTCCATATCAAAGTCAAAAGTATTTATCGCTGATGTGCTTAGTTCAGCGAAAGGAACGAGATGATCAATAGTGAAATACTTTTCTTTCTTAAAATTGAGGCGTACGCTTTCGTATTTGTCATTTTTTATTTCAAAAGAATAATGTCCTTCACTGTCTGTTTGTACAGTTTCTTCCAGGTCGTCAAACGAAGAACCAAGTGGTTGCGTAAAGAGCTTTACGCTAACACCATCCAATCCGCTACCGTCGAGTGAATTACTGATGACACCTTCTATTTGAATAGTGACGTCATCTTTTTTGCACCTCATGTTAACGAAAAGCAACAACGCTATAATGACAATCTTGAATAGTTTCATTCTCACAAATATAAAGTAAAAAAACAGGTTCACCTAATGCAATTTGAGGTAACGTTTAGTCTAATTGTTTAAGGCATTCCGCTAACATCGCGTCGGATTGTTGAAAAGGAATCCAATGAATTAATGGATTTCTCCTGAACCAGGTTAATTGACGTTTTGCATAGCGGCGCGTATTGCGTTGAATAAGTGCGATCATTGTTGAACGGTCGATTTCGTCATTGAAATACTGGAAGAACTCCTTATATCCAACTGTGTTCAAAGCGGTATACTCTTTTTTTGCAAACAATAATCGAGCTTCATCTTCGAGTCCTTGGTCGATCATGTCCAGAACGCGCTGATTAATTCTGTCGTAGAGTATATCTCTGGGAACATCAATGGCAAAATAGTGTGTCTGAAAAGGACGTCTTTTTTTGGATCGGCTGCGCAATTGAGAAAAAGGTGTTCCGGTAATTGAAATCACCTCTAGTGCCCGAATGAGTCGGACCGGATTATTTTTGTCCACCTCCTCGTAATATGCAGGATCTTTTTCCCGAAGTTGTTCTTGAAGACCTTCAAGACCGTTGGCGTTGTAAAAGGCATTCAGTTCTAATCTGACCTCCTCAGAGTGAGGTAACTGATCCGTTCCATAAATTAATGCATCGATAAACATGCCCGATCCCCCCACTAAGATGACGTATTCATTTTTTTTGAAAAGCTTTTCCAGGCGTTGCAAAGCAAGCCTTTCGAATGTGCCAGCTGACAAGGGTTCTTCTATGCTGTGCGAATCGATGAAATAATGCCGGACACCCTGCATTTCTTTACGCGTTGGTTTAGCCGTTCCAATGCTCATCTCTTTGTAGAATTGGCGACTGTCTGCCGAAATTATGGGGCATTTCAATGCCTTAGCTAATGCAACTGACAGCGAGGTTTTTCCGCTTGCTGTGGGGCCAGCTATTACAATGATATTCTGTTGTGCCATGAAACGCTGCTACCAAATTTTTGAAATCTCCGAAGCATTATTCCGCATAGGATCCTGTTCAGCAACATTAAATGCGTTGAAAAACTCAGGACAATTCATGAGGGGGCCATTCACACGGTACATTCCAGGGCTGTGTGGATCTGTGGCAAGTCGTTTTTTTAACTCCTCTTTGGTGTAGTTCACTTTCCACAATTGCGCATAGGATAGAAAGAAACGCTGAGCGGGTGTAAAACCTTCCCGTTTTTCATCTTTTTTAAATTCCTCGGTCATCGCATAGGCGTGATAAGCCATTGTAATACCGCCAAGATCAGCAATATTTTCGCCCATTGTTAATTCGGGATTTACACAATGACCATCTATTGGACAAAATGTTTTAAACGTTTTTCCTAATTTGTCAGTGCGTTTTTCGAAGTTTTTACGATCCTCTTTGGACCACCAATTGGTAAATGAGCCATCAGCAGCAAATTTACTACCCATATCGTCAAAACCATGTGTAAATTCATGACCTATGACCATACCGATTCCACCATAATTGACAGCGTCTTCTGCTTTAATATCAAAAAACGGAGGTTGCATGATTCCAGCAGGAAAGGCAATTTCGTTTAATAAAGGATGATAGTAAGCATTAACCATGTGAGCAGGCATGCCCCATTCTTTTTTGTCGACAGGTTTATTTAACTTATCAATGTTATCCCGAAAAGAATAGTAGGCACACGCGTCGACATTTCCCACGTAATTATCGGCTTCAATTGTTATAGAACTAATGTCCTTCCATTCTTCAGGATACCCCAACTTGCGTCCAATGGCTTCTAGCTTTTTAAGGGCCTCTTTTTTAGTTGCAGCCGTCATCCATTCGAGATTTTCGAGGCGCTCTCTGTAGACCGTGAGTAAATTGTCTACCATTTCGTTGACTTTATCTTTTGCTTCAGCAGAAAAATGACGCTCAACAAATTTTTTGGCCAATGCTGTTTTGACCGCTTTAGAAGTCATTTCCTCAATGGTTCGTTCGTTAAGTGGTTTCATTTTCGATTTACCTGAAAGGGTAGCCTCGTAAAATTCAAAATGTTGTCCGAGGAGTTCCTTGTTGAGATAGGGAGCGTAGTGATTCAGCACTTTCCATTTCATGTACTTTTTTAAATGTTCGATTTCAAACGATTCAATAAGTTGATCAAGTACCTTAAAGTGCTCAGGTTGACCAACGATCAATGTATCGAAACTTTCAATTTCGATAAAACGGAAATATTGATTCAAGTAGAGGTTCTTGTACTCTTTGATGGCTTTTTGACGGGAAATCGGATTGTATGTGTTCTCTGGAATTCGAAGTTCTGCAGGCTTCATCATGGTTTCAGCCATCTGTTGTTCAATTTTAAAAACCATTTCCGTGCTTTCTGCGCCATTTGACTGTTCGGTCAATTGAAAAACTTGCTCAATGTATGACTTATAACTTGATCGAATATCCTCATGTACCTCATCGAAGTAATAATTGCGATTCGGAAGCCCTAATCCGCCTTGAGACAAGTAAGGGACGTGCGATTCAACATCTTTCAGGTCTTGCCCGACATAGAAATTAAAAAAAGCACTAATACCTTTTTTATTGAGCATTGCAATCGCTTCTGGAATCGCCTCTTTAGTAGCTAATTTATCGATTTGTTTAAGCAATCCTACAATGGGCTCATATCCTTTCTCGTTGCGCAGCGACATATTTGATTTAGCCTTATAATAGTCACCGATCATTTGCATGCTCGTACCATTATCAAATTGTTGTTTACTGGCTTCGTTCAGAATAGCAGTTAACTTCTTTTTATTGGCCTTGTCTAACTCATTAAAACTGCTCCAACGCGATTCCGAAGGTGGAACGGGATTTTCGGCTATCCAAGTACCATTAGCGAATTGAAAGAAATCGTACTGCGGTTCGGTTGTACGATCGAAATATGCAGTGTTAATGGTGTATTTGCGATCGTCCGCGATCTTTGCTTCATCTTCTTTCGTCGTTCCACAACCACTGAGCAGAAGGACGGCGAATGCTCCAATTATAAAGTTAATTCTTGTCATAATTTTTAATTTTTGTTATCCGGGTCGTAACACATTTCTACATGTGGAATGCCATCTTCCAGATATTCTTTATCGGTTGAATAAAAGTCATGTTGGTTATAGAACTTTTCCAGGTGTTTTTGCCCAGACAAATAAACCGGTACATCGCCAAACTCTGCTTTACAGAATTTCAGCGCCTCTTGCATCATCTGATGCCCTTGCTGCACACCGCGTTCCGATTCATCTAATACAATGCGGCCAAATCCTATTGTTGCAAAAGCCAATCCTTTTGGGAGTATTCGCATTGTTCCAACGAGGTCTCCTTTACCGTTGCGACAAATAAGGTGATACGATTTTTTATCGCGACCGTCCATTTCCTGATAAGGACAGTTTTGTTCAACGACAAAGACCTTTACCCGAAGAGCAAGGATATCATAGAGTTCGTTGAGTGTTAAATTTGTGTAATATTTGAATTGCCAGTCTAACATATGCTTAAGTTTGAATAACACCAACGTTATATGGTTTTTCCGCGGGTTTATGATTGGCTGCTTCAATTCCCATGGCAATCACTTTCCTCGTCTCTCCAGGATCAATAATAGCGTCAACCCACAGACGTGAAGCAGCGTAATACGGGCTAATTTGTTCGTCGTATCGGTTTTTGATTTCGTCAAACATTTCCTTTTCTTTCTCCTCGGTAATCTTTTCACCTTTTGACTTTAAAGAGGCTACTTCAATCGACAGAAGTGTTTTTGCAGCTGAAGAACCGCTCATTACAGCAAGTTCGGCAGTTGGCCAGGCCACAATTAGCCTTGGATCATAGGCTTTACCACACATTGCGTAATTGCCTGCACCGTAGGAATTAGCCATGATTACGGAGAATTTTGGAACGACGGAATTAGCCATGGCATTGACCATTTTGGCTCCATCTTTGATGATACCTCCGTGTTCACTTTTAGATCCGACCATAAAACCTGATACGTCATGGAGGAAAACGAGAGGAATATTTTTTTGATTACAATTCATGATGAATCGAGCAGCCTTGTCTGCCGAATCTGAGTAGATCACGCCGCCGAATTGCATTTCGCCATTACCACTTTTGGAAATGGATCGTTGATTAGCAACAATTCCAACGCTCCATCCATCGATACGTGCGTAGGCGGTTATGATCGTTTTACCATAATCTTTTTTGTACTCTGTAAATTTAGAATCATCCACGATACATTTGATGATTTCTTTGGTGTCATAAGGTTTTGTTCTGTCTTTAGGGAGTAAGCCATACACATCTTTTGGTGAACGTTTTGGAGGTTTCGCTTCCTTCCTGTCAAACCCAGCAGATGCTGTAGCACCAATTTGATCCATAAGTTCGCGAATGGTCTCCAGGCATTCTTTATCATCCTCTGGCTTATAATCACAAACTCCTGAAATTTCATTGTGCGTCGTGGCACCACCGAGCGTCTCATTATCTATTGATTCTCCGATTGCTGCTTTCACAAGGTAAGAGCCTGCCAAAAAGATGGTTCCTGTTTTGTTTACAATCAAACTTTCATCAGACATAATTGGGAGGTATGCGCCACCTGCGACACAGCTACCCATAACGGCAGCAATTTGAGTGATCCCCATAGAGCTCATGACCGCATTGTTTCTAAAAATACGGCCAAAATGTTCCTTGTCAGGAAAAATTTCATCTTGCATAGGCAAGAAAACACCTGCTGAATCCACTAAATAGATGATAGGGAGATTATTCTCCATAGCAATCTCTTGAGCGCGCAGATTCTTTTTACCAGTGATTGGAAACCAAGCCCCAGCTTTTACTGTAGCGTCGTTGGCAACGACAATACATTCACGGCCTTTAACGTAACCTATTTTTATCACTACACCTCCAGAAGGACAGCCACCATATTCCTCGTACATGCCTTCACCAGCAAGTGCACCGACTTCTATTGAATCCGTATCATCATCCAATAACAGGTCAATGCGTTCACGTGCTGTGAGCTTTCCTTTTCCGTGGTGTTTTTCAATTTTTTTCTTACCACCACCTTGATGAATGCGTTCGAGCTTTCGTTCAAGCTCAGAAATTTTCATGCGCATTGCATCATCATTTTTATTGAAATCGAGTTCTTTTTTTGATATTGCCATAATTTGTATTCTTGTTCGATAAAAATAATTGAATTGCACTAATCTCAGGCGAAAATATAGTGAAAATTCACTTTTTGCTTGATGTCGTCAAAATATAAGATTGTTTGTCATTTGAATATGAGCGCTTTTATTTAATTCAATAATCCAAATAGTACATCTTTATAAGTGGTGTAAAATAGGTCAAACCCAAGCAGGTGATTTTTGAAAAACTCAAATATTCTCGATTCGTCTTCGGGATGATACATATTCACGTCTTGAATTGTCCAACGAATGCGGTGGATAGGATCGCCCGCATCATTCATTGCTCTTTTTTCCCAGACCCCTTCAGAGGGCATGCTGTCATGTAGTACTTTTTTTAATTCAAAAAACTGTTCCCAAATCAATAAACGGATTTCTTCATCTTTAGCCTGAATATCAATTGAAAATCGCGCTCCTTTATTATCGGCATGAAGTCGAACGTAGATTTGTTTTAACCCTGTCGGATAATTGATCCAATTCACACGTCTACCAGATAAGCTTTTGTGACGCGAGATATGGGATTTAAATTTTTTCCAGTATGCTCCATGGATCGCTTTTCTTTCCTCTTTTGAAAACATGTTGGCACGTATAATTAGGTGTTTAGCCAACGTATAAATTTACCCCAAAGGGTGCGCGGTTCGGATTTTTCATTTTGCTTTCTATTTTGGCTTTTTGATAACTGTTTGGAATGTTTCTTTTTTTTATGTTGGGGGCTCGTCTTCTTTTTTTTGTTCATCATCTTTCGATAATGCGCTTCTTTCTTTTTCTTTTCGCGTTCTTTTTTACGTTGCTGCTCTTTTTCGTAAGCCTCTCGCTCCCGTCGTTGCTTTTCGGACAAGCTTATTTTTTCACCTTTGCGTTTATTTTTTTTCTTGCGCTTATTTTTTTTACGCCGATGAGTATTCAATGGTTGATCATTATCACCTGCAGTCTGATCACTTTCTTCTTGATCTTCTTCCACTTTCTTTTCAGGCAATTCAATTTTTCCAACAACTTTTACACCTTCTACTTCTGGTTTCGGAGCTTTTATAACACCATCGGAAATATTCAAAGCACTTTCGTCTGATTCAGTCGTTTCTTGAGTCACTTCAATTTTTTCCTGATCCGGCTGCTCACCTTCGTCCAGACTCTCATCCTCATCCTCATCCTCACTCTCACCCTCATTCACATTCACATTCTCTAAGTTTATCTCTGTCTGGCGCTCATTGTTGGTGTGATCCTCTTTTTCAACCTCCTCTTGAGACACATTATGTTGTATCTGCATTTCCTCTTGTTGTTCAGTTAGTCGTTCAGTTACATGTGAAGTGTCATCATCATTTTTATTATCGCTGCGATTTATTTGATCATTCTTACTATCCTCAGATTCTTTCTCCAAAGCTTCATAAATACGATCGAGAAACTCCTCAGGTATTTTACTGTTGGGATGTTCTTTAATCTCCACCCCATATTCTTCATGGATCAGCTGAATGATATCAGCCGAGGAAGAATTAATTTTTCTCGATAATTGACCTAGTCGCATGATAAATAGTTTGCCACAAAGATATAATGAAAACGCAAACAAGCGGAAGGTTCTGCGAGGAAACTAATTGATGGATTGTATTGTAGAATCTGACGCTGGTAACGGAACGGAGTGATCATGCTTACTTTTGAAATACCAACGGTAGAGGAGCTGAAGTATCGAATAACGCACAAAACCACCTTTAAAATCTGCTGGTTTTAATTCCTCAGCATAAATAGAGAAGATCAATTGGACAGGCATTTCATCTCGTTTTGTACCCTCTTGATTGATGCGTTTCTGGGCGTTGTAAAAATTGGTTTCCTGGATCAGCGAAGAATCGATTCCAAAAACTGATTGAGCGCAAGAAATCAATTGATCTGGTGTTTTATAGAGTGCGCCATGTTCAAAACGATCATAGGGTAGAGGAAGGGGGAAATATTCGCGTTGACTTAATTCTTCTAGTAGGGTTAAATAAGACGACCCAGCACTATCTTTTAGGTGACCTTTACGTATCAAAGATGATTCAAATTGCGATAATTCTTTAGCGATATCAACATTTTCATTCCAATAATAATCTTCGTAACAAACAGCAAGATACGAGTATGTTGATTCAGCTGGATTGTTCTGATCCGAACAGCTGACCACTACATTGCACATAAAAATAAGCGATAAGATTCTTGCCATACGCATGTAGTCAAAAATAGAAAATAAAATGATGGAATTGAGTATGTTTTTCTGGAATTACAAATTTTTATGCAGCGTGAATACGTAATTCAAAAAAAATAGGGAAAGGGCGAGTACAAACGTCTGGGAATACATATTTTACGTCGTAAAATAATTGTCATACTCGAGATTCTAGAATCTACTACCCTTTCCCACACAATAAAAGTAGTTCAACTTTTTGAGCCACCAGCGTTTAAAGCCTGGACAAAACCTGGACAATCGGAAGTTTGATTAAAAATGTCAGATAGGAAACAGGATCGATTGAACTATTTTGAAACTGTGGTATTTTTGATGGAAAAACAGGTGTTAATAATATTATCATCATAATAGCTCGGTAATGAGGCAACTATTAATTATATTTAACGTTTAACTACTAATAAAACACAAAATCCAACAGCTACTATGAAAAAGCTAATTTTGATGACCTTCTTTATTTTATCAGCGGGTCTGATTTTCGCACAGTCAACAAAGGGTAAAGAATTTTTGTTTGGTTATATTTCGAACCTCGTGAGTGTGGCTCCGGATATTTATATTTCAGCGGAGCAAGATGTCAATGGAACCATTGAAATTCCTGGTTTAGGGTGGAATCAAAACTTTAATGTCAATGCAGGGACAACACAGTCATTTACACTGCCGATTGGTGTAGTTCCAGCGTACAACGAAGGTTTACACAACTTAGCTGTCCATGTTACATCATGTGATTCAATAACTGTTTATGCGGTGAACCCAGGATCTGCGTCTTCTGATGCGACTGTTGTTTATCCTCAAACTTCTTTGGGTATAGATTATTCTGTACTGAATATGACAGGTAATCCTGGTGACTGGGGCGATGCTGCTATAATAGTAGCTACTGAGGATAACACGGATATTGAAATAACTCCCAGTGTCAATACTGATGGAGGTCAACCGGCTGGAGTACCTTTTACAATCACCCTTGATCAGGGAGAACTTTATCAGCTCACCCATAACAGTGGAGCTTCCGACCTCACAGGGACAAAAGTCGTCGGCGTAAATAATAATGATTGTTTGCCTTTTGCCGTTTTTTCTGGGTCACAGTGTATCAATATTGGTGGTTGTACAGCCTGTGATCACTTGTATGAGCAGTTATTACCAGATGCCAATTTAGGGATGACGTATGCAGCCATACCTCATGCTCAAAAGAATTTAACACATTATCGCGTTCTTGCTACACAAAATAATACAGATGTTTTTGTGGATGGTGTGCAAGTGGCAAACCTCAATGCCGGACAATTTTATCAATTTTCAAACAATACGTTTTCACTGATAACGGCTTCTCAACCAGTTTCAGCTATGCAATATGCACAAGGGGTAAGTTGCGGAGGTCCAGGAGACCCGTTTGAAGTGTTGCTTTATCCTGTTGAGCAATCATTGGAAAACATTACATTTAATGCACTTCAGACTCCTTTAGTAAATGACTACTGGGTAAATATTTTAGTAGAAACGGCAAACGTGGCCAATGTAACGCTCGATGGTGCTAATATCTCAGGTAATTTTACGCCATTTCCATCTAATGCAGCATATAGTTATGCGCGCATCAACATCGGTGCCGGAGACCATACGTTAACTTCTCCTGGTGGTGCTCTGGCCAATGTGTACGGATGGGGAAATGCCGAATCTTTCGGTTATTGTGCTGGTGCCTCACTGAAGAATCTGACCAATGATTTTGATATTGATGAATCACCTACTTGTATTAATGATCCTATCGATTTTTCAGCTGTTCCAGATCCTTTAACGGCTGGTTTTGAATGGGATTTTGGTGATGGTAGTGCAGTAGTCAGTGGTCAGAATGCTACGCATGGTTATAATCAACCAGGTACTTATGATGTAACACTTACAAAGATTATCAATAATGGCTGCAACGTGAATATCGTGAAACCCGTAGATATCGTGAGTCCTCCCATAGCTATTGATCAAAATGATACTTCAGTGTGTGCGGGAACTTCGCTCGATCTCAAAGTGCCGGTAAACGAACCGTTTGATGTTGAGCGCTATAATGACTGTGGAGATACGGTTGTTCAAACGATTAATATCAATTATGATACCCTATACTGGAGCACCGGTGAAAGTGGAGATTCGATACAAATAACTCCAATGAATGATACAGTAGTATATGTGTATGGAGAAAATAGCAATTCAACTTGTATGGCTGTTGACTCAGTGGTAATTGATGTCATTGACGTAGCTCCTGATTTCAGTGTGAATGATGTCTGTTTGGCAGATTCTTTTTGCGTTGTTAATCAAACCGTAACTAACGGACCCGTGCAAAGTTCAGATTATTACCTTGATAACACGTTGTTATATGATGATACCCTTGATTTTTGTCACAAAGAAAATACGGCTGGTGTCTATGATTTGAAATTTGTCGTAGTAACCGATATCGGATGTACCGATTCTATCACGAAGCAAGTAGAGGTATTTGCTGAACCTGATGCAGATTTCACCTTCGTTAATGCGTGTGATGAGGATTCCGTGAGCTTTACAAGTACGTCTCAGGGGAATGGAGGTACGATTAGTAATTATTATTGGGACATTGATAATGATACGGTAAGTGATTTATCAGGTAGTTCTAACAATTATGAATTTCCATCGCAGGGCACTTATGATATCATTCATTTTATAGAAACGGCGAGTGGTTGTCGCGATACTGTTTCTAATGAGGTGACAGTTCACGCGTTGCCGAATGTGGACTTCACATTTGAAAATGAATGTCTCGACACGCTCATAACTTTTGAAGATGCTTCTGCAATTACGCCAGTTACAGATGATCAGATTAATCAGCTCGAATGGCGACTCGGTGATGGAACAACTGCAAATGGTTCACCGGTTACCCATCAATATTCCAGTGAAAATAGTTATGATGTTGAACTGATTGTGACTACAAATAAAGGATGTAAAGATACGTTGAGCCAAGAAGTTACACCTTATCCTTTACCTGATGCAGATTTCTCTTTTGATGATGTTTGTTTAGGCGAAACGGTGAACTTTGTTGATGAATCTACCGTTTCCAGTAACTACACAACTAATAATATCGCTAACTGGAATTGGGATTTTGATGATGGCAATACCTCTACCAACCAGAACCCCAATCATGATTTCGGAAGTCATGGAACCTTTACAGTTGATCTAAACGTGATTACAAATAATGGTTGTGAAGATGAGATGAACCAGGATGTAACAATATTTCCTTTACCGGATGTTAGTTTTACAGGTGAAAATCTGAAAGGATGTGCGCCGCTATGCCCAACATTAACATCAACGTCCTCAGTAGAAAATCCTTTCACAATAGCGAATTATGAATGGACATTGAGTGATGGTACAACTTATACAGGGTCGTCATTCCAGGATTGCTACCAAAACAATTCAGGAAGCACTGATTATTATGGTGTAACGTTGACTGTAGAGACTGCCGGAGGATGTATTGACGACTCTACCGCTAATAATTATATCGAGGTCAATCATAACCCGATCGCGTCATTTAATTTTTCACCTGAAAAACCAGATGTTATAGATAACACTGTAGCGTTCATCAATACTTCACTTTATGCTGATACTTATGATTGGACAATTGATGGGTTGGGAAGTTATACGTCGATTAACCCAGAGGTGACATTCCCCGCTGAACCAGAATCTTATGAAGTTCAGCTCGTGGCATCTACTGCAGACAACTGTGTAGACACAGCTCGATCGGTAGTCGTTATTCAAGACCGCATCGTATTTTATGTACCCAATACATTTACGCCGGATCAAGATGATTTTAATGAAATATTTCAACCAGTATTCACTTCTGGCTTTGATCCCTATGATTTTAAATTGCTGATATTTAATCGATGGGGAGAAGTGATTTTTGAATCCAACAACGCTGAGATTGGCTGGGATGGAACTTACGGTAATGCTTCGCAGAAAATCGTTCCAGACGGGACTTATATTTGGAAAATTGAATTCAAAGAGACGATGTCAGATGAGCGCCACACCCATTCTGGTCATGTGAATGTGCTCAAATAAATCCGATCGAATGGTAGCTAATAGTTGATGATTCGGATATGCAGCACTTAATTA
>CAYFTH010000061.1:0-4002 GCA_964346075.1 uncultured Fluviicola sp.
CCTATTAGTGGGCTGTACTGGATTACGCCCTCCATTACATTCCGGTTGTGAGCTCCACTTGCGTCTCGGTTCGAGGTTCTCATCCAGTTTCGCCCACAAAAAAAAGTCCGTCTCTTAACGAACTTTTTCCTATTAGTGGGCTGTACTGGATTCGAACCAACGACCTCTGCTCTGTCAAAGCAGCGCTCTAAACCAACTGAGCTAACAGCCCAAACCATTATTAGTTGGGAATCGCAATAATAAGGATAAGGATTGAATTGCAGGTGGTTTAAAGCGATATTTTTTATTGATGGATCTTGCTTCGTTCAACGAGGAGCTTAAAGTAGATGTGTACTCGAGCTTTGAGGATCACTCCTCTTTTTCGTAAGTCTTCAGAAAATCTTCATAAGACTGTTCTTTGTAAATTTTTTTTCCAATAAAGACGAGAATTGGTTTTAAATCTTTCGCTGATCGATAACCTGGCAGGGGTTGAATCATTTGTGCGTTCTCATCCAAAAAAACGACGGTTGGATAACTCATTTTTTCTTGTAATAGCGATGCTGCAAGTTCGTTGTATCCGCGGCGTCCGTTATCGATAAACTTAAATTGCTTTCCACCAAATGCTATGGGCTCCTTTTGTTCTGCATCGAATTTTACGGGAACAAAGTATTTGTTCATAATTTTTACGACTTCAGGATCTGAAAATGTAGTTGCATCCATGCGTTTGCACCAACCGCACCAGTCGGTGTATACGTCGATAAAAACCTGCTTTTGGTTAGATTCATCATTTAAAACTGCGTCTAGTGTGTCGATCGGAGCCCACTTGATCGATGCTTCCTGAGCATCTAAAGTGTTGTAGACCAATGCAAAACTTATAAAAATCAAAAACTTGTACATACTCACGAAGTTACAACAAAATAGTTGCCAAACGAAAATATTGCGCATGTGTTACTGAGTTCAGGATATATTCATTTGAGATGATTACTGTCAAAAGTTTCAATTATCAGCCATGAAACCGCAATTTTGCAAGTTACAACTTCTGCTTTTAATTTCCCTGATTCATCTAATTCCCTTGTATCGAATACACTTAAAATATTATTTTTGACAGGTATTCAAACAAGACATATGTTAACTTCAGATAAAGACAAGAAACTTTTTTTACTCGATGCATTTGCTCTAATCTACAGAGCTTATTTTGCTTTTTCTAAAAACCCAAGAGTCAATTCCAAAGGAGAAAACACTTCAGCAGCTTTTGGTTTTACAACGGCACTCCTGGATATTCTCAAGAAAGAAAAACCTTCGCATATCGCTGTAGTATTTGATGCCCCGGGTGGGGCGACTAATCGTCAAGCGGATTTTGCTGATTACAAGGCTCACCGCGAAGAAATGCCCGAAGATATCCGAAATATGATCGACCCGATTAAAGCTATCGTCGAGGCATTCAATATTCCGCTTTTACTCAAAGAAGGTTTCGAAGCTGACGATGTGATTGGAACACTTGCAAAAGTAGCAGAAAGAGAAGGGTTCACTACTTATATGATGACACCTGACAAAGACTTTGCTCAACTCGTTTCAGAAAATACATTCATGTACAAACCCGGTCGGGGAGGTAAGCCTGCTGAAATCTGGGACCTCGACAAGGTCAAAGAAAAATTTGAGGTGGAAAAACCGGAACAAGTCATTGATATTCTCGGTCTATGGGGAGATAGTGCGGATAACATTCCGGGCATTCCGGGCATTGGAGAGAAGACATCTAAAAAAATCATCAAGAAGTATGGGTCGATGGAGGCGCTTTTTGAGCATACCGATGACTTAAAAGGAAAACAAAAAGAAAACGTCATCAATTATGAAGAACAAGGGCGCATGTCCAAAATGCTGGCCACCATCATTACGGATGTCGATGTTCCTTTTGACCCCGAAGATTTGACGTATTGTGACCCCGATGAAGAAAAGGTGAAAGCGATATTCACGCAATTGGAGTTTAAGGCACTGGCGAAAAAAGTGTTGGGAGAAGAAATCGTCATTACATCGAACCCAACAAGTTCAGAGGGGCAATTGGATCTTTTTGGTACTTCTTCGGAACGGGAATCGGTCGATGAGGAAGCGATTAAAACCCTCGAAGACGTCGAAGTAGATTATCAGTTTATCGCGTCAGCAGAAGATCGCAAGCAACTCATCGAGCATTTAATGCAACAGAAATCGGTGTGTTTTGATACAGAAACCTCAAGTCTGGAAGCCCGAAATGCTGATTTAATAGGTATCGCATTTTCTTGTGAAAAAAATAAGGCCTTTTACGTACCTTTTCCCAGGGATTTTGAAGCGACAAAAAAGCAGCTGGCTGAATTTGACGACTTTTTTACATCCGATAAGATTGAAAAAGTAGCGCACAACCTCAAGTATGATGAGCAAGTGATCAATCGTTATGGTTTTAAAATCGAAGGTCCGGTTTTTGATACGATGATCGCGCATTACCTTCTTTCTCCCGACGGAAAGCACGGGATGGATGTTCTTGCTGAATATTATTTGAAATACCAGCCCGTGCCTATAGAAAAAATCATCGGTAAAAAAGGAAAAAACCAAAAATCGATGCGTGATATCGAACAACAGGATATTGCTGACTACGCTTGCGAAGATGCGGATATTACGTGGCAGTTGAAAATGCTTTTTGAGCCTGAAATACAGAAAGACCACCTCAAGAAGTTATTCTATAACATGGAAATGCCTTTGGTGCACGTGCTCAAATCAATGGAACAAGAAGGTATTCAGCTTGATATTGAAAGTTTGAAGCGATTTTCGGAAGAATTGGGGCAATCGTTGAATGCAATTGAAGAGCAAGTAATTGATCTGGCGGGAGAAGCGTTCAACTTAGATTCACCCAAGCAGCTTGGTGTAATTTTATTTGAAAAACTGGAGATCTCAAAAAAGGCTAAGAAAACGAAGTCAGGTCAATATTCTACGTCGGAAGATACATTGCAAAAACATGTAAATGATCACGAGATCGTTCCGTTAATTCTGGATTATCGCTCTTTGCGTAAACTGAAGAACACGTATGTCGATCCTTTACCAGAGTTGGTGGATCAGAATGATGGTAGATTGCACACCCATTACATGCAAACGGTAGCAGCTACGGGGAGACTGAGCTCTACTAATCCGAACCTTCAAAATATTCCTATTCGAACTGAAAAAGGACGAGAAATTCGGAAGGCTTTTGTCCCCAAAAATGAGGATTACGAATTGATGGCAGCAGACTACTCTCAAATTGAATTGAGAATTATCGCTGCCCTAAGTGGAGATAAAAATATGATCGAGGCCTTCCAGAATGGTCATGATATTCACGCAGCCACTGCGGCAAAAGTCTATGATGTAGCGATGGACGAAGTGACAAGAGAACAACGAAGCAACGCAAAAGCAGTCAATTTTGGCATTATTTACGGACAATCGGCGTTCGGTCTTTCGCAAAACCTCGGTATATCCAGAAAAGAAGCAAAATCGATCATCGATAGCTATTTTGAGCAATATCCTACGATCAAGCAATATATGGAAAATGCCAAAGAGGAAGCTAAGGAAAAAGGATACGTGGAAACGATTGAGCAGCGCAGGAGGTATTTGCCGGATATCAATTCCAAAAATGCCATTGTTCGCGGATATGCAGAACGCAATGCGATCAATGCTCCCATTCAGGGAAGTGCAGCAGACATCATTAAAATCGCTATGATTGATGTGTACAATCAGATGAAAACGGAAAATCTAACTTCACGAATGCTGTTGCAGGTACATGATGAATTGGTGTTCGATGTCCTGAAATCTGAGAAAGGAAAAGTCGCTAAAATCGTCAAAGATTGTATGGAGAATGCGGTAAAACTGGATGTTCCGCTCGATGTAGAGATGGAATTTGCCGACAACTGGCTCGATGCACACTAGGTGTTTTCCTGGAAATTCATTGAAAGGCACAAAAGCTGATGCAAAATAGTGAGATTGTTCTGAGGAGTGAACTGAGACGCACTTTTTATTGACTTTAGATTA
>CAYFTH010000061.1:4102-12759 GCA_964346075.1 uncultured Fluviicola sp.
GCTCGATCGTCGCAATTTATTCACACACCCTGTTAAGCGATCGATTTTTGGGATCAATGGCGTTGAACTTTTCGATGTTTTTCTTCAGTGCTTCCTTTTCATCAGCTTCCATGCCTTCATTCTTATCGAAGACTATTTAAAATCTGGTTTGCGCTTCTCCAAAAATGCAGAAGTTCCTTCTTTAAATTCTTCTGTACCGAAGCAATTACCGAACTCTGTTATTTCAACATTGTAACCGTTCAGTCCGTCAACGAAGTTCGCATTAACGGCCTTAATTGCTGATTTGATCGCAGAACCTGAATTATTGCAGATTTTTTTTGCGATTTTGTGTGCTAAATTCATCAGCTCTTCTTGTGGTACAACGTGATTCACAAGTCCCCACTGCTGAGCTTCTTCAGCACCTAACATACCTGCAGTCGTGATGAGCTCCATTGCTTTTCCCCGACCAACCAGTTGAGTAAGACGCTGTGTGCCGCCATAGCCAGGGATGACACCCAATGAAACTTCTGGTAATCCGAGTTTGGCATTATCCGAAGCTACGCGCATGTGTGATGCCATAGCTAGTTCTAACCCCCCGCCAAGTGCAAATCCATTGACTGCAGCAATAACAGGTGTAGGTAAGTTGTGTACAAAATTAAATAGTAATTCTTGTCCATTCGCGGCCAACTCCTGTCCTTGTTCTACATTGTAATCGGCAAACTCTTTGATGTCTGCACCAGCCACAAATGCCTTTTCGCCTGTACCAGTTAAAATTATAGCACGCGTAGATGCATCTTTATTGGCCGCGTCCATAGCTTCGTGCAATTCTTTAATTGTTGCTTTATTTAAAGCGTTGAGCTGTTTGGGTCGATTAATCGTAATGATATGAATGCGCTCTTCTTGAGTTGTAGTAATGTTTTCGTATGCCATATTTTCTATATATTTTCAGGCTAATATAGCGAATCACAAGAGATTCTCAAAAGTGAAACATTTGATGACTCTCATAAGAGCGTTTTGAAAAAGAAAAGAAAACTATCATTAAAGCTAAAATAGCTGTTTCTTAATTCAATTAGACGTTCTTGAGTGATTTTATGTGTTGAGCAGGATAATTGTAGATGTAATTCCATATTTTTAAGGTTCAAAATCAATTGAATATGAAGAAAGTTCTCAGTATTTTTATAGTGGTAGGTGTTTTTGTTGCTTGTTCAACAGAAGAACAGCGATCGGGTGAAGATCTTCAAGGCAATAGGCACCCAGAGAAAAATGATGCTGATGTATCCAAAAAAGATTCTGTGAAGAATGTAAAGGCTATTGATTCGAAAGAAGCGATGATCAAAACTGCACTGCATGCGGTCCCTGAGAAGCGCAGAGAAAACTGCACGGTTAAAGGATACGATGAGAGTGGCGCTCTTGTGGTGCTCCGGCAGGGCAGTAATCCGTGGGTTTGTTTAGCTGATCATCCTCAAAAAGACGGTTTTAGTGCAGCTTGTTACCACAAGAGTTTGGAACCATTTATGGCTAGAGGTAGAGCTTTAAAAAAAGCGGGTAAAGATGGGCGCGAAATTTTCAGTATTCGCGAGAAAGAAATTAAGTCTGGAAAACTTGAGATGTGCGAACCAGGTGCGATGTTACATGTTTACTATGGGCCAAAAGCAATTTACGAGCCTCAAACGGGAGAAGTTTTAGATGCTCAGCATCGTTTTGTTGTGTATATGCCTTTTGCAACAGCTGCTTCTACAGGTCTTCCAGAGTCTCCTCAAAAGCCAAATCATCCCTGGATCATGGATCCGGGAACGCATAAAGCACACATTATGATTACTCCAAAAGCGGATTAATTGCGAGGTATCAAGCAACGACAAATTCTAATACTTCGCTGAACTTGCATTGATATTTGTTTTTTCTTGGTTACTTTAAGGTGATCTAAATTACCTCTAAACTGCTTTCATGCTAAAAATACATCAACTCAAACTGTTCCTGACTCTTTTATTAGGGTGTAGTATTTCATGTCACGCTCAGCAAATACCCTTCTTTGGTTTTTACAGGGATATTTCTACCTTTTATAATCCGGCTATGGCGGGTTTTGACCATTCTTTTCGTGCTCATTTATTATTCAGAAGTCAGTGGCTGGGATTACAAGGTGCGCCAATGAGCTATGTGGGACAAGCAGGTGCAAAGCTTAAAAGTATAAATTCTGGAGTTGGATTGAACGTAATCCATGAGGAGATCGGTTTTAGTGAATACACCGCTGTAACGGGCAATTACAATTATCAATGGTCTTTGAATGAAGGCAAAAGTAAATTGTCGCTTGGAGCAGCACCCCGATTTTACAGTTCTGAAAACCCAAATTTAGTCGTTGATTCGAGTGGTGTTGCAACACCCTCCTCGTGGAACCGATCACAGCGCTTTTCAATGAATGCGGGCGCTGCTTTTAAGACGGAGAAATTATTTGTTGGACTTGGTGTTCAAAATCTCATCCCGGCTCAAGATAATTATGGAGGTAATCTTGATTATGTGGATGCGTTGCATCTTTCGGTGATGACGAGCTATGACGTCCCGCTAACTGATAAAATAACATTAGTTCCCAATGTTCATGTTCAGTAGGATATAACAGTGATTTCTTTATTCTTCAACGCAAGAGTTGAACACGAGAAATTGTGGTGGCAATTGGGTTATCACAATAGAACTTATCACGGAGCTATAGGTTATCGCTTCCTTGACAGGATAAATGCTGGATACATGATTGAATATAGTACATTAGCACCACTTTTTCCTAATGTTTGGTCACATGAGGTGTTTTTAGCGTGTGAATTAAAATAAAATGTTTTACCACGAATTTATTGGCTGAAGCCACTATCACATAGATTACGCATCCATCATGGAGGGATAAATCCCTCGCTGACGCAAAATTTGAAACAACAAATATTCCTCTTCGGGGATCCAGCGATTATATCTGTACCCATTTAAAAAATCAGGAGTAATAAAAAATCGCGATGTATAAAAATACACCGCGATAAGTTTTTACTGTTTCATTACTTTTCTTCGAATTATATCATTATTTGTGCCGATCTCGATCGTATAAGCCCCTTTTGAGAAATTTCCAAGATCGATCATAGTTTTCTCTTTTTCTGGTGTTTCATCAATCATTTTTCTTCCTGTTGCGTCAAAGATCTGAATAGATCTTATAACAGAAGAATGACTGATTGAAATAATTCCATTTGTTGGATTCGGAAAGATCATGAGGCTTTCTTTATTCAAGTCTTCCAGTCCAACGTTTGCAACCATTTCACATGCAGAAGTATCTGTACAGCCGTTTTGTGTTACAATCACTGCATAACTTCCATTATTAACGGCTGTGTATGTCGCGTCCGTTTCTCCTGCAATAGGGCTGTAGTTCTCATCACAGCTCACCCACTGGAATGTTCCTTGAGAGGCATTTGCCGTAAGCATTGGAGAGTTGTTTGTTACACTGACATCAGGATTATTGATGGTTAGGTCTAATGAAACGATGGAGTCACAACCTACAGTATTCGTTAAGGTATACGTTGCAGTATTGTTTGAAGATGTATAGGTGTTACCATCAATCCAGGTGTATTCGTTACATGCATAGATATCGTCAACACCAGTGGAAGACTGATTTATGGTAAGATCTAAAGTTACTACAGAATCACATCCCGTTACATTCGTCAAAACATGGGTTGCTGTGCTGTTGTTTGAAGTATATGTATTACCATCAATCCAGGTATACGAGTCACATGCCGCTTGAATATCCGAACCAGTATTAGCGGTTCCCACTACGAGCGCTATTGTGTCTGGATCTCCTGGACAGCAATCTCCTGCTGTGAGTACAAATTTATTCTCACCGGGTTGTAAGTTTTGTACATTGGTAGTTATGTTTGTAGGATCATTTACTGTTGCCGTGCCTAGCGAAATCCAGGTTACGTTTGTACCAGATGTCGTTCCCACCAAAGTTCCGGTCGTCACATCACAAAGCTGTTGATCAACGCCTGCGTTAACAGTCTGTTCAGGTGTTATAAATGTAAATCCTTCGTAGGTACTACCATCATTCGATACGGTAAATCTTCCATTGGAATTGTAAGTCGAAGAAGCTGGGGAAGTTGTAGCTGTTCCCGGGGTTGCCGCGTTTGAGTTCACATCAAAATCCCAGTCTGGTGTGCCCGAAGTACTGTATTCGACAGGGCTTCCTACACACGTCACACTGTCTTTAATAATCTCAGGCTGCGCAGCAAGGTTAAAGGTATTATTGCTGGTTGTCAGCGGATCACCAGAATTCAGGTAAATGTTGATGGCTTCACCAGGCTGTCCATTACCGCCATCACCGCCATCGCCACCTTTTCCACCGTTTCCGCCGTTGCCACCGCATCCAACTTCGTTACCCGTATATGTCGCTCCAGCACCTCCCAGGTCGCCATTTCCACCCTGACCGCCTGTACCTCCTTGACCGCCAGCACCTGGATTGCCAGCAGAGGCAAGGGATTGGAGTACAGTTCCATTTGCGCCATTATTTATAAGGTAAAGTCCATAACTCGAACCACCACCAGTTCCTCCGGTTCCTCCAGTTCCAGCTTGACCGCCGCCGCCACCGCCGCCACCGCCGGATCCTTTGCCATCAATACAAAAGCCACCTCCTTGACCGGCACCACCGCCGCCGCCACCGCCGCCGGCTCCTCCTGTGCCGTTTGCTCCTGTTCCTGCAATTGTTCCCGGAACCCAAAAACCACTTACATGCGAACCTGAAGGACCATTTGAGCCGAGAGAACCATTGTTGCCGTCATCGCCATTTGCTCCATCATTACCGGATTTACTTGAATTACATGTTACCCCACTTGCACAGCCATCTTCCAGTCCTCCAGTGCCTCCAGCACCGAGTGAACCTCCGCCGTTACCACCTTCGCCGCCATCTCTGTCTTCGCCACCGCCGGAGGCACCACCTCCGCCGCCGCCACCGAAGATACCAGAGGGAGCTCCTCCGTTTAAACCGTTATTGGCAGCAGTAGATCCACCAGCACCGCCGCTTCCTGCATTTGAAGCGCCACCACCATCTCCACCGATACCACCGCCTCCACCAGCGGATTGGTTGTCATTATCTCCGTTTTGACCACTGAAGCCGTTTACTCCAGCTACACCATTGTTTCCATCAGTCCCATCTATACCATCGCCAGCATTCCCAGGTAAAAGTTGACAACGCGCAATCGTGTAATCTGAACAGTTATTCAGGTGCACGGCGTATGTTGAAGTTCCGTTTAAAACAGCATCATCTATTGTGATCGTTAAATCTTGTAATCTAAAATTTGAAATATTATTTCCATAAAATGCCACCAGACGAGGTGCATTTGCAGGTCCTTCCGGGTTTAATGTTGTCCGGTTGATGGTCGTTGCACCCGCTAAACTTGTCTTACTCCATCCATTTGTTGGGTCAAAACCTCCTTCAAGGGTTAAATCGTTTAACAGGTTCAATGAGTTATCAATCGTATAGTTACCTATAGCAATGCGCAGCACATCGTTTGGATTGGCTGAATTCAATCCGTTTTCCAATGATGTAGGATTAACCTTCGTACCCGTTCCGTTTCCGGTTGGAGTGACGTAGATCAATCCGCAAGTTTGACTGGAAAGACTAAAACTGATCATTAAGATTAAGGCTATGCTCGATAAAAGTTTCATAAGTTTTAAGCTTTAAAGATTAGTGCTTTATAAATTTATTAAAATCAATTGAGTAATTTGAAAATTTAGTTTAATTCTTCATGAAAGATGAAAGAATTGTTACTAGTCCAGTTTTTAGGCTTTGCAGCTCCTGGCTCATTTTTTCGAGGTCCATACCATAACCCAAACTCAAGAAATCCTTGACAGACCTTCATTCGATATTTTAGGATATACGAAGCAGTTTACAGGTTAGAAGCGAAAACAAAAACGGCCACCTCACAGGGAGATAGCCGTTTTTTTCAATGGTAAAAAACAGATTACTGAATCATCAACTTTTTGACTTGAAAACCAGCATTTGTTGTTAGTTGGATGGTATACACTCCTTGCGCTAATTGGGATAATTGAAGTGTTGTTTTTCCATTAGAAATAACAGTAGTGTAAACTGTTTTTCCATTGGTATTCACAATATTTACAGACCCATTTTTTGAGGACTTTATGGTAAAGTCACCATTTGATGGGTTTGGATAAACGTTGAATTGTGCCAGTGCATTTTCATCAATGCCGACAAAAGAATCTACGATAACTTCAAGTGTAAATGTACAGCCATTATCATCTGTAATCGTCACGTTGTAAGTTCCTCCTTCCAGATTTGCAGGGTCTTCGTCAGTTGATGTAAACCCATTCGGTCCTGTCCAATCATATGTGAAAGGAGCTGTTCCACCTGTTGCAGATAGATCAATCGAACCATCGTTACCATTCAATTCTGCCGTTGTTGTGGATGTCGCTGCTAGTGCATCTGGCTCCGTAACAGTTGCTGTTGCTGTTGTAGTACAACCATTGGCATCTGTAACCGTTACATTGTAAGTATCTGCTCCCACGCCTGAAAGATCTTCAGTTGTAGAATTAGCAGTATCATCCCATAGGTAACTATAGGCAGTTGTACCTCCTGTTGCTGATAAGTCAACTGATCCGTCGGTACCTCCGTTACAAAGAACATCTGTTGCCTGTGTTGTTGCAACGAGTGGATCAGGTTCTGTAACAGTTGCTGTTGCTGTTGTAGTACAACCATTGGCGTCTGTAACCGTTACATTGTAAGTATCTGCTCCCACGCCTGAAAGGTCCTCAGTTGTAGAATTAGCAGCATCATCCCATTGGTAACTATAGGCAGTCGTGCCTCCTGTTGCTGATAGGTCAACTGATCCGTCGGTATCTCCGTTACAAGTTACAGCTAATGCCGAAGTGCTAGCGGTCAATTCAGATGGTTCTGTTATTGTTCCTGACGTACTTGCCGTACAACCATTGTTGTCAGTAACTACAATACTGTAAGTTCCTGCACCAACGCCTATCAGGTTTTGAGTTGTTGAGTTCGAAGCATCATCCCATTGATATGTAGAAGTTGTTGCTGTGCCGTTCAAAGTCACATCAATATTCAATTCACCATCAGTATCTCCAAAACAATCTAGTGCAGTTACAGATGAAGCATTTAAAGCTACTGCTGGATTTTCGTTTACGATAACTTCAACCGTGTCGAGCAAAGATCTACATCCATTGGGATTCTCAGACCCAACATAATATTCATAAGTTCCAGGTCCTGCTGTAGGTGAATAGGGTGACCCCGTACCAATCTGCGTTGCTCCATTGACGTCAGAGAACCATTGAATCGTTCCAGTATTCGATGCTGTAGCTTCAATAGAGATCTGATCTCCATCACAAACTTCATCTCCTGTTGTTGAAGTGATATCTGATAAAGCGGGTGTAGAAACTGGTGTTAAGAAGTTCAATGAAGCAGAAGATTTACGATCTCTTGCACCACAGAAAACATCTGGTTTACCATCATCATTAAAATCTCCTACTACCGAAACATTATCTGCTGGTCCTAGTTTGAAATCACAAGCCGTCGCAAGTGTAGTTTCGCAACCGTTACTTAAGAAAATCTTTCCATTCCCTCCAAAATTACGCGTCACAACATCAGTGAATCCATCGCCATTCATATCGGCATAACTCACTTGAGCAACATCGTTAGCGCCAGGAACAACAATATTTGTAGTTGTTAAAAAAGTACCAGTTCCATCATTGTAATTTACTCGAACGCCCCAAGCATTGTAATTATCGTTGGTCATTAAATCTAAAAAACCATCTTGATTCCAGTCAATATAACGAACGCCGCCATTATAAGCGCCGAGCTGTTGATCCTGAATAAATGTAGTATTGTTATCATTTTTAAATGTTACAGAATTCCAAGATGAACCACCAAAAGTTAGGTCTACATCACCATCGTTATCAATATCTCCTATTGCGATACCGTTTATCGGGGCATAAGAACTATTTAAACCTTCAAAATATGTAAAAGCAGGATTTCCTGCACTTCCACTATTGATCCAAATCTCATTGAGATCAGTTGCATTCATACCACCATTCCCCGTTATAATATCAGCAAGGTTGTCCCCATTGATATCTGCAATACGCGCGAAAGAAATACTACCTGTTCCTACTAAGCTTACTGCGGGCTGATCTGTAAAGTTTCCCGCACCATCATTAACATAAACCTTATAATCTGTTCCTCCATAATTCACAAAGTCTATGTCTCCATCATTATCAATATCGCCAACGGCAAATGAACCACTGATCGTATTTGAAATAGCAGTAGCTACTTCAAAATGACCAAACCCATCACTATAATAAATGTCTCGAGCTCCTCCTGTCGTACTAACTAGAATATCATCGAAACCATCTCCATTGAAGTCCGCTGGTTCAGCAGCACCCATTCTATCTGCCATAGCTGAAGAACCAATTGCAGCTTGAATACTCATGTAATTTGTTCTGTTACTTGCCACAAAGTTAGATGTTGTGCCATTCAAAGCGAAATTTTGCAATGTTCCGTGATAACCATTACCCGAATTATCAAATAATAAGGTATTCGATCCATTGGCTCCACTATCTATTCCGTCATTAAAGTGATACATGGCTAGCAACCCTTGCTCACTAGCTACAACTTCACAGTTCATATTATCTGTAATCTC
>CAYFTH010000061.1:12859-17479 GCA_964346075.1 uncultured Fluviicola sp.
ATAGAACAAGGCGCCAAAAGCACACAAAGTAGTTATTAGTCTTTTCATAAGAAATTTAATTGTTTAAACGTTTCAGTACAAAACAACAAAATGAGGGGGACGGGCTCTTATTTTTAGAGCTGCATGGTGATAAAATGCAATTTTTTGTTGACGAAATGCAAAGTCGTTTAATGGATTCGTTGATTATTTTGAAAATAATCGCTTTTGCAAGTCCTTCTTAAAATTTCGGGAAATGGGTAGAACTTCACCAGTGGTGAGGTAAACAGAGGCATTGGCTTCTTTTATATAGGACGGGTTTACATAACATTTTCGATGGATCTGGATGAGGTTTATTTCCAGTTCTTCCAAGACTTTTGTCATGCTTTTACGCACTACGTAACGTTTCTTGGTCGTGTGAATTTCCGTGTAATTACCTTCAACTTGAAGATATACGATTGAATTTTCAGGTAGGCGCACATCGTGAGTACCATCTCGGAAAATGTAGCGTTTTTCACTAGCTATTTTTTCGAGTGCGAGTTGCAGATTTACAAAGAGGTCCTGTCGTGAAACAGGTTTGACTATATAACCTAACGGCTTGGATTTTACCGCTTTTGATATAGTGCTTTCATCGCCATGAGCAGTGAGAAAGATGAATGGAATTTTCAGTTTTTCCAGCACTCGGGAGAGATCAATGCCACTATCATTTTTGCCCAGACGGATATCGATGAAAGCGATGTCAGGATGTTCATTGTCGATCATTTCCAGAGCTTCAGCAGAGCTGCCAACGACTTCTACATTTATTGTTTCAAATAAGTCCAGCATCATGCTCTTGGTGTTTTCCGCAATGACCAATTCATCCTCAACAATTAAAATAGTTTTATACGTGCTCATCTTTTTTTAACTCAATATTTAATATAAACTGTTCACCTTCTTTTCGCCATTCAAATCGGGATTTTAATTGCTTTGCCAGTAATTTGATCAAATATACACCCAGACTTTTAGTGTTGGTATTCACTTTGTTGACATCAAAGCCAGGACCGTGATCAATTACCCGACAATAAATATTATTCGAATCTGATTTCAGTTCAATATGTAGTTTTTTATTTTTACTCACATGTGCGTATTTACAGCTGTTTGTGATTGCCTCGTTAATGATCAAACAAAGTGTTACGGCCTGAGCTATTTCGATCTCCAGATCGACAAGATCAGTGACCAAAATATCATCGGGATTTTTTCCCAAAGCTGCGACGACATTCTTACTCAATTCTTCGAGGGCCTTTTTTAAATTCACTTTTGCATCATTGCGTTTATCGTACAAATTTTTATGAATAGTAGCGATCGAATCTATACGTAAAATACTATCCCTTAATTCTTTTTTGACCTTTTCATTTTCAGAACGATCAACCTGCATGTTGAGCAAACCAGATAACACTGCCAAGTTGTTTTTCACACGGTGACTGATTTCTTGAACAAGGGCTTCATTTGATTCAAGGGCGTGTGTGAGCTGCAGATTCTTTGATTCTTTTTCTTCGTTTTCTTGTTTCAACTTTATTTTTAAGCGGCGTTGTTTATGTGCATAGATAAAGATGATCATTAGACTGAGGCCAATTAATGAAACGGTGATCCACAAAAAGAAACGTTCTCGATTGATTGCTTTCTTTTCTAGCTGTTCATTTCTTAGGGAAATTTCCTGTTCACGAATAGTTTGTTCGTTTTGTTTTTGAGAAAACAACACTTCAACCATTTTGGTATTTACTTCATAATCCTGGTCTTTTTTTGAAATAACTGCTTTCAAACGCTTTTGTTCATAATATTCCATTGAGTCCGGACGATTAAACTGTCCTTGTAAATTCCTAAGGTCCTCCAGTAAATTGACCTTAAGTTGGTACCACCTTTTCCCTTCAATCAGTTCAAGCGCTTTATGGGTGACCGTCAAGCTTTTCTCTAATGCTCCAATTGTCCCATAAACAATAGAAATGTGATGCATGGCATTGACTGCGTAGCGTAGCATTCCTACAGAGCGCCACAAAGAGTCCGCACGTTGAAAGTGAGGGAGTGATTTTTTGAGTTTTCTTTGGACGCGATAGACATATCCAATTTCATTTTCCGCAGTAGCAATAAGGTCTGCATGGTTTATTGACTCAGCTAAAGCTAAAGACTGCCTGGAGTAATAAAGAGCGGAATCAAGTTGTCCCGTTTCAGAAAAAACTGCTGCGATACGATTGAGACACCGCGCCTGATGAAATGTATGTTGTGCTGTATGATGCGAGACATCTTTTAATGTTTGCATTGATTTGTCATATTCTTGAATTTTTCGGTACATCTCTCCCAAAGAAATTTTTGCCTCGAGGTATTGCTCTTTATTCTGTGACGAATCAGTAGTGGCGTTGGCATCCAATAAAAAAGAAAGTGCCTTTCCATTTCTGTCCACCGCTGATAGCGAAGATGATAAATCTAGAAATAGTTCCGCGAGCAACGTCGGTTGGTTCATCGTTTTGATCCAACGTGCTGCTTTTTTCAGCTCATAATAGGCCTTTGGGTAGTTTGATTGCCAATAGTATGCCTTTCCTCTAGACCAGTAGTGCAGTACTTTACCGCGTATTGTAGCGGTGTCTATTTTTCTGGAAAAGTAGTGCAAGCTGTCGGGATTCGTGTATTGCACGCGCTCTTCCAACATTTGTAGCTCTTCAAAACCATTGTGCGGAAAACTCAACAGTGTTACATTCAAAAAAGACAATATGAATAACAATCTGCGCATGAATACAGGAATGATCTCGGGCGAAGTTACAAAAAGAAATTACATAAAATTTTAGCCTGTTTTCACATACCCCATTCCTGTCCCTTGCAATTCCACAATTATTGCGATATTTATAACCAATTTTTGTATAAATTCAGACTGATATGGGTAACGAGATGGAAGAAAAGAACGAGAAATTGTTAGCGAAACGCGCTGAAGCCAGGTTAGGTGGTGGAAAAAAACGCATCGAAGCACAACATAAAAAAGGCAAGTTAACTGCTCGGGAACGTATCGAATTGCTCGTAGATGAGGATTCATTCCAGGAGCTGGGTATGTTCGTGGAACATCGTTCGAAAGATTTCGGTCTGGATGAACAAAAAATTGCGGGTGATGGAGTTGTTACAGGGTATGGTACGATTCACGGTCGCCCGATTTATGTGTTTTCACAAGATTTTACCGTTTTAGGAGGTTCGCTTTCTGAGACACATGCAGAGAAAATCTGTAAGATTATGGATCTGGCGTTGACGAGTCAAACACCGTTGATTGGTCTAAATGATTCAGGGGGAGCGCGCATTCAGGAAGGAGTGGTTTCTTTGGCTGGTTATGCTGATATTTTCTATCGCAATACCCGTGCTTCGGGTGTCATTCCGCAACTCAGCGTAGTCATGGGACCTTGTGCGGGTGGAGCCGTTTATTCTCCAGCCCTAACGGATTTCATCTTTATGGTAGAGGATACATCTTATATGTTTGTTACTGGTCCAAACGTGGTGAAAACTGTGACTCACGAGGAAGTGACTTCTGAAGATCTTGGAGGTGCTAAAGCGCACGCTGAGAAATCAGGAGTAAACCATTTTACGAGTGCGAACGACGTAACGGTACTGAAGGATGTGCGTGATTTGATGTCCTATTTGCCCCAGAACCACAATTCTAGTGCGCCGCATACGGAAGCATTTGATTTCGACGAAAAAAAATTAGATACCATTGCTGGGATTTTGCCCGATAACTCAAACATGCCTTACGATATCCGCGAGGCAATCGATTGTGTGATCGATGATGAATCGTTTAGAGAAGTTCACAAAGATTTTGCAACAAACATCGTAGTAGGTTTTGCACGTGTGGAAGGAAGAACGGTTGGAGTTGTGGCAAACCAGCCGATGTCGCTTGCAGGAGTGTTAGACATCGACTCTTCAAGAAAAGGAGCGCGATTTGTTCGTTTCTGTGATGCTTTTAATATTCCACTATTAACATTTGAAGATGTGCCCGGATTCTTACCAGGTACAGATCAGGAGTGGAACGGAATTATTGCACATGGAGCGAAATTACTTTATGCATTTAGCGAAGCTACTGTTCCACGCATTACCATTATTACGCGTAAAGCTTACGGTGGAGCCTTTGATGTGATGAACTCCAAAAATATTGGGGCTGACCTGAACTTTGCATGGCCTTCTGCTGAGATTGCCGTAATGGGAGCAAAAGGAGCTGCGGAAATCATCTTCAAGAGAGAAATTGCAGCAGCAGGAGATCCGGAAGCAAAACTTAAAGAAAAGGAGGAAGAATATGGAGACATGTTTGCGAACCCTTACCGAGCGGCAGAACGCGGTATTATCGATGATGTGATCAAGCCAGCGGAAACACGTGCTAAAGTTGTGGCTGCTTTCAAAATGCTGGAGAACAAGAAAGAAGAGTTGCCGCCGAAGAAGCATGGAAATATTCCGATGTAGGGTGGGGGAGTATTGAGCAAGAGTATTGAGCAAGAGTATTGAGTAAGAGTATTAAGCAAGAGTGTTGAGCAAGAGTATTGAGCAAGAGTATTGAGCAGGAGTGTTGAGCAAGAGTGTTGAGCAGGAATAGTGTTTATTGATGTTGTCAAGATGCAATAATCTTATCACAGTTTTCGATGACGA
>CAYFTH010000062.1:0-17421 GCA_964346075.1 uncultured Fluviicola sp.
TTGTATCAATTATCATTGATAAGTTGGGTGTAGAAGAAGCTGAGGTAACACAAGAAGCGTCTTTCACAAATGATCTGGGAGCAGATTCTCTAGACACCGTAGAATTAATCATGGAATTCGAAAAGGAATTCAATATTGCTATTCCAGACGATCAAGCTGAGAATATTCAAACTGTAGGTCAAGCAGTAGATTACATCGAAGAAAACGCTAAGTAATTAGCCGCACCGAATCAGGTAAATTGTATTTTTAACGGAGCATTATCTCATGGAACTGAAAAGAGTTGTTGTAACAGGATTAGGCGCACTAACCCCGCTGGGGAGTACCGTCGACACGTATTGGAACGGATTGATTTCAGGTAAAAGTGGTGCTGCACCCATCCAACAGTTTGATGCTTCAAAGTTCAAAACGCAATTTGCCTGTGAATTAAAAGACTTTGATGTCAAAGATCATCTTAACCGAAAAGAAGCAAGAAAATTAGATCAATTTTCACAATACGCCATGGTTTCCGCAAGTGAAGCCATGGCTGATTCTAATTTAATGGAATCATCACCAGACACCGATCGTATTGGTGTAATTTGGGGTTCGGGTATTGGAGGTTTAAAAACGTTCCAGGATGAATGCGAGAACTTCTTTAAAGGAGATGGGACACCGAAATTCAATCCTTTTTTTATACCTAAAATGATCGCAGATATTGCTGCAGGTCACATCTCTATTAAATATGGATTACGCGGCCCCAATTACGTAACGGTGTCAGCATGTGCATCTTCTACTAATGCGATCATCGATGCTTTCAACCTTATCCGTTTAGGTAAAGCCGACGCCATCGTTACAGGAGGTTCTGAAGCGGCAGTAAACGAAATGGGCGTAGGCGGTTTTAATGGATTAAGAGCACTTTCTACACGAAACGACGATCCCTTGATAGCATCGCGTCCATTTGATAAAGACCGCGATGGTTTTGTGCTCGGAGAGGGAGCAGGTGCTCTAGTTGTAGAAGATTATGAGCATGCTAAAAAGCGTGGTGCCACAATTTATGCAGAAATTGCAGGTGGAGGAATGTCGAGTGATGCATACCACATGACAGCCCCACACCCTGAAGGAATCGGCGCCCGCAATGTTATGAAAGAAGCGTTGAAAGATGCAGAACTCAACTCAGATACGGTTGATTATGTGAATGTTCATGGTACTTCTACTCCGCTCGGTGATGTAGCAGAGGTTAAAGCTATCCAGCAAGTATTTAATGACCACGCATACAAACTCAATATTTCTTCAACAAAGTCTATGACTGGCCACTTACTCGGTGCAGCTGGCGCGATTGAAGCCATTGCTTGCATCTTATCAGTTAAAAACAACATAGTTCCCCCCACCATCAATCATTTCACAAATGATCCCGACATTGATGATCGTTTAAACTTCACCTTTAATGAGGCTCAGGAAAGAAATGTTGATGTAGCCTTGTCAAACACCTTTGGTTTCGGTGGACACAACACATCGGCAATATTTAAAAAATTAATAGATTAGCGTTTTGAAACGATGGTTCTTATTTCGATCTCGAACAAAGAGTGAGGAAGAACTAAGAATAATTCGTTTCATCATCAAACGATTTGGTCACCGCCCCAAAGACATTCAACTCTTTCAGCGGGCTTTAACTCACAAGTCTATTTCAAACACTTCAGATGAACTCGTTTCTAATGAACGACTTGAGTTTTTGGGCGACACCGTATTAGACGCTGTTATTGCCGATTACCTGTACCATAAATTTCCTGAAGAAGATGAAGGATACCTGACTAAAATCAAAGCCAAAATCGTGAGTAGAAAATCATTGGCAGGAATTGGCCAATCTATGGAAATCGCTCAGCATATACGATATCAAAAAGGCAGAAGTATTCGACTTTCAACACTGGAAGGAAATGCACTTGAAGCGCTAATTGGAGCGATTTATCTCGATGCAGATTTCGAAACAGCCCACAAAAGCATTCATCACTATATGCTTCGTTTTCACGTTGATCTGACACAATTATTAGAAAAGGAAATTGACTTCAAAAGTAAATTATACATTTGGACACAAAAAAATCACATCGACATTGAATTCAAAACAATTAAAGAAGATTTCGTAAAAGGTGTCTGGCAGTACGAAGTTGAAATTTATATCAACAACACTGCCTATGGAAAAGGTGAAGGCTCTTCTAAAAAGGCAGCAGAACAAATGGCTGCCAAAGAAACGCTAAGTCTTATCGGTGAAATAGAATAGGTTTTAACCTTTCTGTTGGTTTTCAAAATAATATCACTATATTTGCACTGTTTTCAAAGAATTTGAATGGAGCGAGGGGACATTAAGTCCCCTCTTTTTGTAGAAAATGATAAAGAAGGATAAAATATTAAACCTGGCACAGGAGCGCATCGACGAACTTGACAAGGGATTGTTTATTGTCGAACTTAAGATTTCTACTACCAATGTTATTCAACTGGAAATTGATGCTCTGGAAGGACAAGTTGCAATAGAAGACTGTGTTTCTATTTCTCGTAATATAGAGCATAATTTAGACCGGGAAGAACAAGACTTTGAATTGCAAGTCTCTTCAGCAGGTTTGGATCAACCTTTTCGAGTAAAAGAGCAGTATATTAAAAACTGTGGTGAAGAGGTAAAAGTTAAATTAAAAGAACAGGGTAAGATACAAGGCGTTCTTACGCGTGCAGATGATGAAGGTATTCACGTTCAATCAACCACGAAAGAACGCTTGGAAGGCAGAAAGAAAAAAGTAACTGTGGAGCACGAACATGTGATCAGTTATGAAGATATAAAAGAAACGAAAATTGTTATTTCATTTAAAAAAAGGAAATCATGAATAGCCTTAATTTGATAGAATCATTTACGGAATTCAAAGAATTCAAAAGCATTGATCGACAAACGATGATGCGCGTACTGGAAGACGTTTTTCGTTCCATATTAAAGAAGAAATATGGAACAGATGAACACTGTGACGTCATCATTAATATTGATAAAGGCGATTTTGAAATTTGGGTAAATAAAGAAATCGTACCCGACGGTGAAGTCGAAGACGAAAATACGGAGATTGCATATTCTGAAGCCATCAAAATCGAACCAGATTTTGAGGTTGGCGAAGAAGTATCAGAGGAAATTAAATTTGAAGATTTTGGACGACGCAACATACTCTCTTTGCGCCAAAACCTCATTTCTCGAATTCTCGATTTAGAAAAAGATCAACTTTACAAGTTGTATAAAGATCGCATCGGAGACATCATTACAGGGGAAGTTTACCAGGTTTGGAAAAAAGAAATCTTAATTTTAGACGACGAAGGCAATGAACTCATTCTACCTAAATCTGAACAAATTCCTTCAGATTATTTCAAAAAAGGAGAGCCTGTTCGTGCGGTTGTTGCCAAGGTTGATATGCGTAACAGTACTCCTGTCATTATTCTATCCCGAACAGCTCCTGAATTTTTGGAGCGCCTGTTCGAACTGGAAGTTCCAGAAGTTTTTGACGGACTGATCACCATTAAAAAAATTGTCCGTGTTCCCGGCGAACGGGCGAAAGTAGCTGTTGAATCTTATGATGATCGAATTGATCCCGTTGGTGCCTGTGTAGGTATGAAAGGTTCGCGAATACACGGAATTGTACGCGAATTACGCAATGAAAATATCGACGTCATCAACTATACACACAACATGCAGCTCTACATTCAACGATCCTTATCTCCTGCTAAAATTAGCTCTGTTGAACTCGTTGAAGAGGAAGATCGTGCTAATGTTTACCTCAAACCTGATCAGGTTTCGCTTGCAATCGGTAAAGGAGGGTATAATATCAAGTTGGCAGGACGTCTGACAGGATTTGAACTTGATGTATATCGCGAAGGAGCAATTGATGTAGAAGATGTTGATTTGGAAGAATTTGCTGATGAAATCGATAGTTGGATACTCGATGAATTAAAAGCAATTGGTTGTGATACAGCCAAGTCAGTTCTTGAAATTGAAGTTGCTGACCTCATTCGTCGTACAGATTTAGAAGAAGAAACGATCTTAGAGGTATTTAAGATTTTAGAGTCAGAGTTTGAATAGATAGATAACAAACCTTAACTTAGACGACTTAATTAGAAATAACAGGATTTAATACAGAGGACGTAATATATGGCCGGTAAAGTAAAAAGATTAAGCAAAGTAGCTCGAGAATTAAACGTGGGAATTACCACGTTAGTGGAGTTCTTAGGCTCACAAGGTATTGAAATTGAATCCAGTCCAAATACAAAGTTGGAACCGGAGCATTATGATATACTGAGTGAGGAATTTGCAGATGATCAATCTTTAAAAGAAGAAGCTAAACGGAAAGCATTGAAAAGAGAGCGACGGGAAACAGTATCTCTCAAGAATCAAGACAAACCTGAGGAACAGGAAGAAGAGGCTGTGGAAACTGAGCCTGCTGAACCTGCTGAGGTGTCAAAGGACGACAGTGCGTCAGAAAAACCGGCTGAATCACCAGATAAACCTGATGAAACAGTTGAAGCTGCTGCTGAGGAGCAAGAAGAATCCACGAAAGATACTTCTTCGGAGGATCAGGTAGAAGATGGCTCGCCAGAAGTTGAAAAAGACGAATCTAAAACACTTGAAGAGGGCGATATGAAGTTGTCTGTGGTGGGTAAAATCGATTTGTCCAGCATGAACATGAAGACCCGTCCTGATAAAAAGAAGAAATCAGAGAAAAAAGATCAGGATAAGCCAAAGCAAGAAGCTTCTGAAACTGATTCGGAGAAGAAAGATGCTCCCCAAAAAGAGCAAGATAGTTCGTCCAAAAAAGAGTCAACGGATAAAGACAAGCCCGCAGCTAAAAAAGAGGAGAAGAAAGAAAAAAAGGAGAACGAAAAATTCAGTGCCGAGCGCCAAAAATTATCAGGACCTACTGTAGTTGGTAAAATAGATCTACCAGAATCCTCGAGTAAAAAGAGTAGAAGTAGAGGAGGAGATAATAAGCGGAAACGCAAACGTATCAAAAAAGTTGATGTTAATAAACAAAGTAAAAAAGGCGGTGGTAAAGGACGTGGTAAAAAGAAAACAGAACCACGTAAGGAAATTACTGAAAAAGACATAGAAAAAGAAATTAAGGATACGTTGGCTCGTCTTTCTGGTGGTGGAAAATCCAAAGGAGCTAAAAATAGACGTGCAAAACGTGATACTGCAGCCGAACGCCGCGAAAAAGAAATACAGCAAGAACAAAAAGAACAATCCATTCTCAAGCTTACCGAATTCGTGACAGTTTCGGAATTGGCTTCTATGATGAATGTTCAATCAACAGAAGTGATTTCTGCGTGTATGTCACTCGGTATTTTCGCTTCGATTAATCAGCGATTGGACGCTGAAACCATCCAGATTGTTGCAGAAGAATTTGGTTATGAAGTGGAGTTCGTATCAGCCGATGTTCAGGATTCAATACCTGTTGAGGAAGATGCACCAGAAGATCTGGAATCACGTCCTCCGATTATTACGGTAATGGGTCACGTCGATCACGGTAAAACTTCATTGTTGGACTACATTCGAAGCGCCAACATTGTCGAAGGAGAAGCTGGAGGAATTACACAGCACATCGGTGCCTACTCCGTAAAGCGCGAGGATGGTAAGAAGTTAACGTTCCTGGATACGCCCGGACACGAAGCCTTTACGGCCATGCGTGCACGTGGTGCTCAACTCACAGACGTTGCGATAATTATTGTGGCAGCTGATGACGATGTCATGCCACAAACTAAAGAGGCCATTTCACATGCTCAGGCAGCAGGTGTACCGATGGTTTTTGCGATCAACAAAATTGATAAACCTGGTGCCAACCCAGATCGAATTCGCGAGCAGCTTTCCAACATGAATATTCTCGTAGAGGATTGGGGGGGTAAATATCAGGCTCAAGAGATCTCAGCTTTAAAAGGTGAACATATCGATGAACTCCTTGAAAAAGTAAATCTCGAAGCTGACTTGTTAGAATTGAAAGCGAATCCAAACAAGAAAGCAAATGGTACAATTGTAGAATCTTCTCTAGATAAAGGTAAAGGTTATATTACCAATATGCTGGTTGAAGAGGGTACGTTGCGCATTGGGGATATTATCCTGGCAGGGCGTTATTCAGGTAGAGTACGCGCGATGCACAATGAAAAAGGAAAGCAAGTTGAAGAAGCTGATCCAGCGTCGCCCGTTTCCATTTTGGGAATTAACGGTGCACCGAGTGCAGGTGACAAATTCTATGTAATGGATGATGAGCGCGAGGCACGGAATATTGCTACGAGAAGAGAACAATTATATCGCGAACAGGGACTTCGTACACAGAAACATATCACACTCGATGAAATTGGTCGTCGATTGGCAATAGGAGACTTTAAAGAGTTAAATATTATTGTTAAAGGTGATGTTGACGGGTCGATAGAAGCACTAACGGATGCCCTTCTAAAATTATCAACAGAAGAAATTCAGGTTAATCTGGTACACAAAGCAGTAGGTGCTATTACCGAAGCAGACGTCAACCTGGCTTCTGCTTCAGATGCCATCATTATTGGTTTCCAGGTTAGACCTACGGGAATGGCTCGAAAACTTGCTGAAGAAGAGCAAATCGATATCCGATTGTATTCTGTCATTTATAAAGCGATTGATGAATTGAAAGCAGCCATGGAAGGTATGCTTTCACCTGATATCGAAGAGGAAATCGTCGGTACAGCGGAAGTTCGCGAGGCTTTCAAAATTTCAAAAGTGGGTACCATTGCCGGTTGTTATGTGACTTCGGGTTACATCAAAAGGAATTCTAAAATTCGCGTGATTCGGGATGGTATCGTCATCCACGAAGGAGAGCTAGGTTCGCTAAAACGCTTCAAAGACGACGTCAAAGAGGTGAAGAAAAACTACGAATGTGGTTTAAATGTGGAGCGATTCAACGATATTAAAGAAGGTGATGTGATTGAAGCTTACGAGGAAAAAGAAGTAGCTCGAAAATTATAAAAAACGTTATACTTTATAACTAAAGCTGTCCAGTGGGCAGCTTTTTTTGTTTTCTTTTGTATCTTTCGAAGTACAACAAACATCCATATTATGAAGTTCATATTCACGCCATATTTAATTGCATTTATAGCGCTCACCGCTCTTGGTATAAGCGGATGTCAAGATCAACATAAGAAGCAACATGTAGCATCATTAAATCAAATGCAGTCTACGTTGGACAGTATATCAAGCCTCGTTAACGACACGAACCGCAGAAACACGCACACTATTGATATGGCCGTTCGAAACACGATCATTCAAGTAAAAAATAATTATCTACCAGACACCATCAATTATGAAGTTGCTGAACGCATGAATGATTACAAGGAGATACGTAAAGCGCTTTCGTCAAACTCTGGAAATTATGCAAAAGTGAAACAAGCTATTCCTGAAGTTCAGCAAAAAATAGAGGACCTTAAACAGGATATTCAAAATGGGGTCGGAAACCGTGATAAATACGAGGAATATATTCAATTCGAACGACAGAAAATTCAAGATATCAAAGATATATTCTCGTATTACCAGAAAACGAACAAGAAGTTTATTGATCGGTTTGACTCGCTGCATCCGATTGTTTCTGAATTTGCAGATAGTTTAACACAACTCAACAATGAGTAAAACGCTAATTTTCGTTGTATTAACTCTTATTACTGCGATAAGCTTCGCACAGGATACTGATCAACAACTTGCCAATCACTATTACAATGAAGGTGATTGTGATAAAGCACTCCCCTATCTTGAAAAAACATTTAAAAAAAATTCATCGAAAATTATTTTTCAACGTTATATCCACTGCTTAAAAGAAATAGGGAATGATCGCGAAATTTTAAACGTCATCGAAGAACAGACCCGACGCGCTCCTGACAATTACGAATATAAAGTTATACTCGCTAAAGAATACGAGCGACAAGACCGTCAACGCAAAGCAGATAAGATTGTCGATGACATCATTCAAAATCTGCCAGGTTCTCCGCGCGAAATCATCAATGCACAGAAGGCCTTCTCAGAACAAGGAGATCACGAACGTGCCTTAGCTGTATTAAAGCAAGGACGCCAACTTCTCGGCAATAATTATCCACTAAATGCCCAATTTGCTCAGGTTTATGGTGATTTAGGCGAAACAAAAAAAATGATTAACGAATATATCAGTTTGCTGGATTATAACGCGGGTATGCTTTCGACGCTTAAACGCATTATGCCCCGGATGATTGACTTTGAAAGTGAGGATAGCGAGAGTTTTGAACTTTTAAAAAATCAACTTATCCGCGCAATTCAAAAAAATCCCAACACTTCATCTTATAACAGACTGCTCATTTGGTCTCTACTACAACGCAAAAACTTCAGTGCAGCACTTATACAGGCCAAAGCACTCGACAAAAGAACCAATAATGAGGGAAAAGAAGTTTTTAATCTCGGACGCATCGCGAGCAAAAATAAGGCTTATCCTACCGCAAGAAAAGCATTTCAATACGTTATTGATTTGGGAAATGACTCCCCTTACTACTATTCTGCAGAAAAACAATTACTCAACACCCAGTTCAAGGCAATCACTACAACAAAAAATTATTCGCAAGACGATTTAAACGCGACGATCGCGAACTACAGAAAAACGCTCCAACGCATGGAAAAAAATGGCAGAGCCATTCCCATCATTGAGGAGTTAGCCTATATTCTAGCTTATTACGCAGATCAAAAAAAAGAGGCTGTAAATATTCTGAAGGAAGCTCTGGAGTATCCACGTTATAACGACATTGGACGAGCTAAAATCAAAGTGCTTTTAGCAGATATATTTGTGTTGCAAAATAATATCTGGGACGCCTCGCTACTTTACATGCAAGTTGAGAAGCAATTTAAATATGAAACAATCGGTGATGAAGCAAAATTTAAAAATGCACGCATTTTCTATTACGATGGTGATTTTAAGTATGCACAATCACAATTGGACGTCCTTAAATCCTCAACGAGCAAAGTTATCGCGAATGACGCCATGAATTTATCACTATTAATCACTGAAAACCTTGGGTTAGACTCCAATTATTTTGCAATGGAACAATTTGCATCAGCAGATCTATTATTACAACAGCACCAATTTGATACTGCTTTTCAAATGCTGGATAGCATTACGGCAATTTTTCCGGAGCACAATTTAGCAGATGATATACTCATGCGTAAAGCAAATGCTCATATTTTCCAGTCTCAATGGCAACTAGCTATCAAACAACTCGAAAAAATAGCGACTAACTATAAGGACGATATTCTGGCCGATGATGCCCTTTATAAAATTGGAGACATTTACGAAAATCAACTGCTCGATTTCGAAAAAGCCTCAGAATATTATTTCAAAATCATGAAAGCATTTCCTGGAAGCCTGTTTGCCACAAAAGCAAGGAAACGCTATAGAGCCCTGCAATAAAACAAAAGGGTTCAGCGAAAGGTTGACCAGCACCATTTTACTGAAAAGTAACCTAAAAGGACAACAAGGCGTAACTCTAACACACTCTTTTTCGGTTTATTAACCTATTCAAACCGTTCCGTTTTCACATCAAGAATAAGAACTTAAATTTATCTTTTATTTATTGTGCACGCTTAATATTTTTTATTAATTTTAACGGATATGAATCACTCGAGGGCAGAAGAATACATTGACTTTAACCTGCGACATGCATGGCACAAGATTTCACGGATGTATAATCAAAAAGCTAAAGCGCATGGATTAACAATGTCAATTGGTTTCATTTTGCTCATTGTAGATAAAGATGGAACGGCGAGCACACAACTCGGGCCACGCATGGGGATGGAGCCTACAAGCCTTTCACGGACATTAAAGACGATGGAGAAAAAGGGCTACATTTATCGCGAAGTAGATAAAAGTGATAAGCGCAAAGTGCTTATTTTTTTGACTCCAGAAGGTATCGAACTTCGTAAACGCGTTAAAGAGGTAGTAGTGGGTTTTAATGAGAAATTACTGAAGACGATACCTGAGCACAAACTAGCGGTATTTTTTGAGATCATGAATCTCATCGATGAACACGTGGAAGACGAACTAAAAGCAATAAACTTTTTTAACTAATGATAATTAAAAACAACAATTTATGGATAAAACAATAAAACACGTTACAGTATTAGGGTCTGGAGTCATGGGTTCCCAGATCGCCTGTCACTTTGCTAACATCGGTGTGGAAGTGCTATTGCTGGACATTGTTCCGAAAGAGCTGAACGATAAAGAAAAAGCAAAAGGCATCACTGAAAAAGACACTGCTTTTCGAAATAGAATTGTCAATGATGCCCTGAAGAGCGCGTTGAAATCAAATCCTTCTCCGATTTACAAGAAATCCTTTGCTTCCCGAATAACGACTGGAAACATGGAGGATGACATGGAGAAAATTGCAAACAGCGATTGGATCATTGAAGTTGTCGTAGAGCGTTTGGATATTAAACAGCAAGTATTTGAAAACGTTGAAAAATACAGGAAAGAAGGTACGCTGATTACGACAAATACATCTGGTATTCCGATCAATATGATGTTGGAAGGACGTTCAGACGACTTCAAAAAACATTTCTGTGGAACACACTTTTTCAACCCACCACGCTACCTACAATTGCTGGAAATCATACCATCGAAAGCAACTGATGAAGGCGTTCTCGATTTCTTTATGGATTACGGCCGCCGCTTTTTAGGGAAAAAGACAGTACTTTGTAAAGATACACCAGCTTTTATAGCCAACCGCGTAGGGGTTTATTCCATCATGGCTTTGTTTCATGCCGTGAAAGATCTCGACATGAATATCGAAGAGGTTGATAAACTAACTGGCTCCGTTTTAGGTCGTCCAAAATCGGCTACCTTTCGAACATGTGACGTCGTTGGTTTAGACACACTGGTTCATGTAGCCAATGGTCTGAAAGACAACTGTCCGAACGATGAAGAGAAAGCACTGTTCGAATTACCCGACTACATTTCAAAGATGGTCGATAATGACTGGCTGGGTTCCAAAACTGGTCAGGGTTTTTATAAGAAAACCAAAGATGAAGACGGAAACCGCAAGATATTATCGCTGGACCTCGACACTATGGAGTATCGCGACAAAGCGAAAGTGAAGTTTCCTACGCTCGATATGGCAAAGCCTATTGACGATTTACACAAACGTCTTCAAATGCTCGTTCAAGGACAAGATAAGGCAGGAAAATTTTATCGTCAGATGTTTGGTGGCCTTTTTGCCTACGTCACGAACCGCATTCCTGAAATCAGCGATGAGCTATACAAAATTGACGATGCAATTAAGGCAGGTTTCGGTTGGGAAATCGGACCGTTTGAAACTTGGGATATTCTCGGTTTTGAAAAGGGTCTGGAACTCATTGCAGGTGCTGATAAATCTGCAGCTGACTGGGTCGAGAAAATGAAAAAATCCGGCGCCACCTCTTTTTACAAAAAAGAGAAAGGTAAAAAACAATATTTTGATATAGATAGTGGTGAATATAAAGTGATCCCTGGCACCTCACACCTCGTAATGCTTGAAACGCTAAGAGATGACAATACGGTATGGAGTAATGCAGACGCTACTGTCGTCGACCTTGGTGATGGAATACTAAACCTGGAGTTTCATACCAAAATGAATACCATCGGAAGTGGCGTAATTGAAGGTATTAACAAAGCCATCGATTTAGCGGAAAAAGATCATAAAGGCCTCGTGGTCTCCAATGAAGGACAAAATTTCAGTGCAGGAGCAAATGTTGGAATGATCTTTATGATGGCTGTAGAGCAGGACTTCGATGAACTTAATTTCGCAGTCAAATCATTTCAGGATACAATGATGCGTGTACGCTACTCTAACATTCCTGTGGTGGTAGCACCTCATAATTTGACATTAGGCGGAGGTTGTGAACTATCAATGCATGCAGACAAGGTCGTTGCGCACGCAGAGTCTTACATTGGTTTAGTAGAATTCGGTGTTGGGCTCATTCCTGGTGGCGGAGGCACCAAGGAGTTTGCAAAAAGATTCGCTGAAGATCTTCAGGAAGGGGATATTCGCATTAATCGATTGCGCGAACGCTTTTTAACTATTGGTCAAGCTAAAGTAGCAACATCTGCATACGAGGCGTTCGATTACGGCTATTTGCGACAAGGACAAGACGAAGTAATCGTTAGTAGAGAATATCAACTCACACGTGCAAAATCGGCATGTTTGGAATTGGCAGATAAAGGATATACGGCACCACTAAAAGAGAAAAACATAACTATTATGGGTCAAGAAGGACTCGGAATCGTTTATGTAGGTGCACACTCGATGCTTTCTGGAAATTACATCTCAGAACATGACCAACTGATTTCTCAGAAACTTGGATTCGTTCTTTGTGGTGGTGATATTTCTGAACGCATTGAAGTTTCAGAGCAATACCTGTTAGACCTCGAACGCAAAGCCTTTCTGGAATTATGTGGTAAGCGTAAAACACTCGAACGTCTGGAAAGTATGACGAAAAAAGGTAAAGTGTTGAGAAATTAAAATTGATTCAACTATTAAATACATATAAAGAGTGCAAACGCTCAATGAAAAAATAATTATAACAACAATGCTTGAAAGAAGATGATGCTTAAAACATCACCTTTTTAAAGTCTTAAAAATTACTAAAATGAGTAATAAAGCATATATAGTAACAGGATATCGAACAGCGGTCGGAAAAGCTGGAAAGGGTGGCTTTCGTTTTTACCGCCCGGATGATTTAGCTGCAAATGTCATTCAACACATCATGAAAGATGTACCCAATTTGGACCCAAAACGCGTAGACGATGTTATTGTCGGTAATGCGACGCCAGAAGCAGAACAAGGTCTCAATGTAGGCCGTATGATTTCATTAATGGGATTAGATACAGATCAAGTACCAGGAATGACGGTGAACCGTTATTGTTCTTCGGGACTCGAAACAATTGCTATTGCCAGTTCTAAAATTAACATGGGGATGGCAGATTGTATCATCGCAGGTGGAGTAGAATCAATGTCTGTAATGTCCATGGGTGGATGGCGAATCGTTCCCAACCCAAAAGTTGGTAAGGAACATCCCACATGGTATTGGGGTATGGGATTAACTGCAGAAGCCGTGGCCAAACAATTTAAAGTTTCCCGTGAAGATCAAGACGAATTTGCCTATAATTCACACCAAAAAGCATTAAAAGCCATAGAATCAGGCCGCTTTAAAGATGACATTGTCCCCGTCGACGTAGAACACATTTACCTGGACGAGAACGAAAAACGTCAGGTAAACAATTATACAGTAGACACCGACGAAGGTCCACGTAAAGGAACCAACATGGAGGCACTAGGGAAATTACGCCCTGTCTTTGATCAAAAAGGTTCAGTTACTGCAGGAAATGCTTCCCAAACGAGTGATGGCGCAGCATTTACCTTAGTGATGTCGGAAAAAATGGTAAAAGAACTCAATTTAGAGCCCATTGCTCAGTTGATTTCATACAACGTCGTAGGTGTTGAACCGCGCATCATGGGTATTGGACCTGTTGATGCTATTCCAGGAGCGTTAGATATGGCTGGTTTGAAGCAAAATGATATTAATTTAGTTGAGCTCAATGAGGCATTTGCTTCTCAGAGTCTTGCTGTCATTCGAGAAACTGGTTTAAACCCCGATATCGTCAATGTCAATGGTGGAGCTATTTCATTAGGTCACCCATTGGGTTGTACCGGAGCTAAATTAACCGTTCAAATCATGAATGAGCTAAAGAAAAGGAATGAAAAATACGGTTTGGTAACCATGTGCGTCGGAACCGGCCAGGGTGCGGCAGGTGTTATAGAACGCTTGTAAAATACTGGCAACGATCATTGCAAAGTCGCGTCATTTACTTGACGCGACTTTTTTGTTATTCAAAAAAAAATATAGCGACACATTGAATTAGACGGCGTCAACTCAAACGGTTTATCCACTTTTTTAGCTCAAATGCACTCAAATCGCCAATAAAAAGGACGCAATTCCACTTTTTTTTAGTAAACCCTACTATTTTTGAAAAAAAATTAAGATGGCGACGAACTTCACGAAAGAATTAGAATGGAGAGGAATGATTCACGATACAATGCCCGGCGTGGAAGAGCATTTACAGAAAGCAATGCGCGCTGCGTATGTAGGTATCGATCCAACCGCGAACTCCCTGCATATAGGTCATCTCGTGAGCGTCATGATGTTGCGACACTTTCAAAAAGCAGGTCATCAGCCGATTGCGTTATTAGGCGGGGCGACTGGTATGATTGGTGATCCATCTGGGAAATCACAGGAACGGAATTTACTCAACGAATCAATTCTTCGGGAAAATGAGGCAGCCATAAAAACACAGCTCTCTAAATTTTTGGATTTTGAAACCCCTTCAAAAAACAAGGCTGAACTCGTTAATAATTATGACTGGATGAAGTCCTTTTCCTTCCTGGAATTTATTCGTGACATTGGTAAGCATCTTACAGTCAATTATATGATGGCTAAAGATTCTGTAAAAAAACGTATTTCAGGAGATGATGGCGCTGACGGCATGTCTTTTACAGAATTCTCTTATCAATTAGTTCAGGGTAATGACTTCCTCCATTTATATAATGAACATCAGTGCACGATACAAATGGGTGGTTCTGATCAATGGGGGAATATTACAACAGGGACGGAATTAATACGAAGAAAAGAAGGAGGTAAGGCATTTGCAATTACGTGTCCACTGATTACAAAAGCAGATGGTTCAAAATTCGGAAAGACTGAAGGTGGTAATATCTGGCTCGATCCCAAAAAGACATCTCCTTATAAATTCTATCAATATTGGCTCAATTCTTCTGATGAAGACGCAGAAAAATATATCAAAATTTTCACAATGCTCAGTAAAGAGGACGTAGCTGAGCTGATTTCAACGCACCGCGAAGCTCCTCATTTGCGGCAACTTCAAAAACGACTGGCAGAAGAAGTCACTGTTATGGTACATTCAAAAGCTGCCTTGGAAACAGCTCTAAAGGCCTCAAAAATACTCTTCGGAAAATCTACAGAGGAGGATATTAAATCGCTGAATTCCCAGGAAATTCTAGATATTTTTGACGGCGTTCCCACTGCGAATATAGCGCGTTCTGAAATTGAGGAAGGTATCGGTATTATTAACGCTCTCGCAGCAAAAACAGGGTTTTTACCGTCAAATGGTCAGGCCAGGCGCGAACTGAAAGGTAATGCCATCAGTGTAAATAAAACGAAAGTAAAAGAAGATTTTACCATCACCTCAGAGCAATTAATTAATGATCAATTCGTTTTATTGGGAAAGGGAAAAAAGAACAATTACCTCATCGTAGTGGAATAATTTTAAATGAGAGAAGAAACACCGGCCTATCTCCGTGCGTTAACATTTCCGCGCTTTGCACTAGCGATTTTGGTCGTTATTTATCACTTTGGATTGCATCTTCCCATTTTTGAATCATCTGCCTGGTCAGGATTTTTCCACCAAGGTGCCGTTGCGGTCAGTTTTTTCTTTTTTCTATCTGGTTGTGTACTCGCCTACAATTACGGTATCAACACCTCTACTCGCAGCTTTTTATTGAAACGGCTCTTCCGACTGTACCCCACTTATCTGATCACCTTTATCCTCGTTCTTTTTGCTCTAAACTGGTGGGGGGACTACGGATTTCAATGGTTTATATGGCCCAATCTTATTGGAATACAGTCATGGTTTCCAGGTTATGCATTAGAAGTAAATTTTCCGGCCTGGTCCTTATCTGTAGAATTCTTCTTTTACCTGTGTTTTCCGCTCATATTGTGGTTTTACAAAAGACTGAAATCAATTCATTTCTTTACTCTCGCTGGAATCATCGTACTGTTGGGAGGCCTTGAACATTACATAGCCGTCACTGAATATTACGATCCCGACCGTTTTTTTTTAGAACAGTTCATTCTTCATTTTCCGCTATTTCATTTTTCAACCTTTCTAGCAGGATTTATATGTGGAAAGGGCATTCATTGGTTAAAGAAAAAGCCCCTCAACTCATGGCTCTATTCGCTCTTTGCTGGCATAGGTATACTGGCCTTCTTTATCACACTGAATACCGATAACTACTACCGTGACTTTGCTCATAACGGCGGATTAATACCGATTTTCGCCATGATTTGTATAGGGCTAGCACTGGATCAACGTTTCTTTTACTACCTATTCGGATGGCGTCCACTACAATTTTTGGGCAATATCAGCTATTCCATTTATATGTGGCAGTTCCCGGTGTATATAATCTTTACACAAAGCAGGGTAGCAAATTTACTTTCCACCTCGTCTTTCTTTTTGTATTTATCAATACTGATCATCTGGAGCGCATTGATTTATACAGTTTTTGAGAAACCAGTGCGTCAAAAATTAACCCACCTATTTATATATCGTTCTTGACGTGAATCGGCTTTCGAACTATTTGGGTTTCTTTTGATGTTGTTTGTACATATCGTAAATCATGCCGTCACTCAATCCGATTTTAGGCACATAGATTGAAGAAGCATCTAATTCACTGACAATATATTCATAAATCTCGCATGCCGGAACAATCACATCTGCCCGATCTGGCTTTAGCTGATATTTTGACATTCTTTCTTCCAGCGTTAAGTCCGACAGCTCCTGATAAAAAGCGTGGAGTTCACTATATTCAATCGGATCTAAATACTTCTTCCCAAGTAATTTATGTAATTTATTAATATTTCCACCCGTCGCAAATACCTTGTGAGGCATGTCGATATTGATACTTTCCTCAATCCAACTACTGATTGTTGACCAGATGTTCGACTCGACCTTATCTTTTAACATGCGGATCGTGCCAATCTTGAATGACTTACCCGCAATTCGCTGTCCTTCTTCAAATACACTAACTTCCGTCGAACCGCCGCCAACATCAATAACGATAAATGGTGAATCCTTATCAAAAGCAAGTAAAAAGAAGGTTGAAAAAATTATGTTGGCCTCCTCTTCACCATCAATAATTTCTATTTCAAGCCCGGTTTGTTCGTATACCTGCTCGCGTATAGCAGTTCCGTTTTCCGCTTCACGCATTGCTGAAGTTGCACACGCCCGAACGCCTTTCACTTCGTAAACCTCTGTAATTAATTGAAATGCGCGCATTGTTTTAACGAACTGATCGCGTTTCGTATCAGAAATTATACCGTTGGTAAAAACTTCTAATCCCAGGCGCAATGGGACACGTGTATACGATATTTTCTTTACATAAAAGCGGCCGTTATTATCGGTCACCTCACCAATCAGCAATCGCGCTGCATTCGTTCCTATATCTATCGCTGCATATATCAAGTGTCAACTCCAATTTCTTAATGGTACGAATATTTTCTCTGAAATAAAAGAAAAAATGCATATCCGCTACTTTACCCCAAGATAAATTGGCGATGGTACATTTTTT
>CAYFTH010000063.1:0-17415 GCA_964346075.1 uncultured Fluviicola sp.
TCATTCCAAACCCAGCCGTAGGTTTGATATTCTAAATCGAAGAATTTTGCAGAGTTGAACCAGTTTCCGGGTTGATAATCTGTTGGTTCCCCGCAAATTGTTTGTGCGACGGTTTCACCCATCATTCTCCCCGTGTACCAGACTTGTTCAATCGGCTTACGCTGTCCATTGGGTTGTTTGAACTGTGCACAATCGCCTATCGCATAAACGTCTGGAATGTTTGTTGAAAGATCGGGATTGACCAAAATACCGCGCTCAATTTCGAGCTGGTCACCTTTGAGAAAATCTACATTCGGACTTACTCCCGCAGTTAATCCCACAAACTGACAAGGGATATGCTCTCCTTTTTTGGTAATCACTTCTTTGACTCGTTTTTCTTCATCGGGAACAATTTCTTCGAGTTCTTCTGCGAAGCGCAGTGTTAAACCGTGGTGTTTTTCGAGATGCTTTTTCACCATGAGACCATCTTCAAGCGGTAATACACCTCCCCAAAAACGGTTTTCTCGAATTAAAAAGGTTACGTTGATATTTCTGGTTAGTAGCATCTCTGCCATTTCAACTCCGATCAATCCACCACCCACAATGATAGCCTCTTGTGCATTTCGCGTGTTGCGTTCCATCAGATCCAGGTCTTTCTTGGAATAGAGTCCTTGCACGCCGTGATAATCCTGACCTTTCCACCCAAACTTATTGGACTTGGAACCAACTGCTAAAATCAGCTGATCATAGTGAATCGGGGTAGTATCAGCTAAGATGAGTTGTTTTTTATCATAATCCACCCGTTGCACAAAGTCTTGAACTAAATCGATGTTGTTTTTATCCCAAAAATGATCCTCGTAAGGCTGAGTATCTTCAAAACTCATGTGCCCCATATAGATATACATGATGGCTGTTCTTGAAAAAAAATACTTGGTTTCGGAGGAAATGATGGTGATTCTTTTATCAGACATTTTACGGATATAACGCGCTGCAGTTACTCCCGAAATGCCATTGCCTATAATCACTACGTGCTCCATAAAAATGCTGTTTATTACTTCTCTAAGACGATAATACGAGAAATAACTTACAAAGATTCAAAAAGAATCAAGAATTCTATTTGGAACATTTAGTGCTGATAAGTTTTACCGTTCTTGTAAAAGACATAATTTCCTCGGTTGACCTTGACTCGAATCGTATTTCCATTGACTTCAAAAGGGGCTTGAGTGAGGTTGCTCACTATATTGACCTCTCCGTTGTGAAAAGCGGATACACCACCGTTTAAGTTGCGAAATGCGACGATACCGTCACGCAATTTATACGCTTCTGGGATGTAATTGGCAATCTCGTATTTCTGACCTTCATAATATGCGTAAAACATACCATTTTCGCCCCATACTACGATGTCTCTGAATACTTCATAAAATTTAGCAGAATAACTACTCAAGTCGACCAGTTGATCGTCGATATATCCACGCAGATTATTGTTTCTGTCGCGATACACTACTGCATCATAGCCTACTTTATAGTCGTTAACAGTGATCGGTTCTACATCGACAATTTCGTTTGGATGACACACCGCAAAAGACTGGTGAAAAGGATCGTTGAAAGCAATCAGGTTTCCACCAGGTTTGTAGTTGACGGCATCATTGATGACGCCGATTTCTAATATTTTACCAGCAACAAAAGCATAATGTACATTGCCGTTCCCAATATAGGCCACAGTATTGCTTCCTACCGAACTTGGAAATCTCAGACGACTTACACTGTAATACAAATCGTGAATAGAATCATTGTAGTAAACGCGAATAGCATTGTCTCTTTTGTCTTCGAAAACCACGAGGCTATCACTAACTTCATAGCGTCCGCCAAATTGCGTGAGCACTTGTTTTTCTCCGCGATCCCAGACTGAAACAATCGGACCGGTGTTCCAGGCAGCGATTTCAATCCCAATTTTGAAGTTATTGGCAAGCCCGGTCATTTTTTGTTTAGACTCTCCGTCATAGATGAAAAAGTCCTTTTTATTGTCAATATACGCGATGATTTTTTCTGAATACTTAACATGAACGGGGCGTAAATAATCGACTTGTCGTTCAACACCGTTTTGAAAACTTCTCAAATATTCCAGATTGTCAATAAAAGGAAATACTTCTTGTCCCCAGAGGCTGCTGAAGGAACTTAAGAGAGCCAGGATCAATATAAAAATTCGTCTCATCACGTTCGAATTATAACAAAAAGGGTGCCCAATTTAGAGCACCCTATTATTTATCAACTCAGAACAGGTTATTTATCCTGAGCTTTTTCCTTTTTTCGTTGCAATTTTTTCGCGGCTTTAACGGCTTGTTTCACGTTTACTACTTTACCAGTGCGAGATAATGTTCCAAATTTTACTAATTCGTCACCACCTGGTATTTTTTGGTCAGTATCTGCATAATCATCTCCTGTTTCAAGAATGATGTTTTTGATTTCGAGCATGGTGAGATCGGGGAAATAGCCTTTCAATAAAGCTGCAACTCCCGCAACCATTGGTGAAGCCATTGACGTTCCCTGAAGTACTTTGTATTCGCTTTGCGGAACCGTACTGTAGATCTCTGCACCAGGAGCAAAGATGTCTACCTCTTCATCTCCGTAATTCGAAAATCGAGCTGCGAGTGCTTCATCGTCATCGCGCGTAGATGCACCGATCGTCAATAGATGTGTAAAAGGTTTTTCTTGAAATTCGTATTGAACAGCCGGATAATTGCTCTCTTCACCCAGATTTTCAGCTGAGTTACCAGCAGCATGCACAAATAAAACGTCATTTTCCTGTGCGTACATCATCGCTTCATATACCGCCTTTGGCATGCTCGAGTATGACTTTCCAAAAGAGCCATTAATAACGTCAGCACCATTATCTACCGCGTATCTGATAGCTAGAGCAATGTCTTTATCAAACTCATCGCCGTCAGGCACAGCTCGCAGCGACATTAACTTTACATTATCAGCAACACCATCTCCACCTAATTCGTTATCGCGAAGAGCAGCAACGATACCACCTACGTGTGTTCCATGCAGAGCGCCGGAGCCCTCAACGTCGTTGTTACCGTAGTCTGTGTCAGTCATATCGTATGGGTCATCACCAATAAGACCACGATCATCGTAATCAACGTTGTAGTGGTGATCAATCATCCCTTGAATCTGCTCAATTTGTTTGTCGAGAACTTCAGCATTCAATTTTCCTTTTTTCAACTGAATACCTACTCGTTTCATTTGTTTGCCTTGAGCACCTTCTGGTTCCCATTCTTCGAGATCTTCAAGTGTGTAATCTTCCTTGTCCATCATGTTACCGATCATCTTTGGTAAGGATGGAAGCATGTTGTCTCGGAATTGCTTTGTTTGTTCAATTGTCTGCTCAAAACGATCAATGCTACTTTCAACCTCTTCTTTTACTTCGAGGTACAATTCGTAGTCTTCTCGTTGGGCTTCCGTAACAGCACTGGAGTCAATATCGTCGAATTTCGGTTTTAACTGAGCGTAAATACGCGTTACGTTTAGACGTGCCGGACCTTGATTTTCTCCATCAGCATTTCCAAGATAATTCCAGCCATGAATATCATCAACGTATCCATTGTTGTCATCATCTTTTCCGTTTCCTGGAATTTCGTCGGAATTGGTCCAGATGATACCTTGTAGATCTTCATGTTCAATATCAATTCCTGAATCGATGATTGCAACTACTACTGTGTCGGGTGTGATTTTTTTAAAGCTCCATCTCCTTCTTAATTTTTTGTAAGCTTTGTCCGTTGACATACCGGTTTTCTTTGTGTTGTACCAGTTCAATACATCTTCGTCTACGTCTTCCGACTTCTGCGCTTGAGCAGTTGATAAATAACCTCCTAAGGCTATAGGGAGTAATATTTTTAACAATAATTTTTTCATACTTCTTATTTTATAATTCTAAAATAGCGCAAAATTTGAAAAAACAACTCAAAATTGCGATATTTATTCCATGAATTAACAAATTTCATCTTTTACAGGATGTTAATCTACGCAAATGGTGTTCCAAAAATACATATATTTTATCATTTTCCTGCAATTCTGCTTTTCATTGTATGGTCAAAAGTTTCAGTTTTCATCCGCACTGGAAAGCTCACCCAGTATAAAGACCCCGTTTACAATAGCTCACACTGATGCAAACAAACAACTACTCCGCAAGGCCAATATTCGGATAAAAACAACGACAGCTGCTTACATTTATTTTACGACAACGCTTTCAAAAATGGATAGTTTGTTCCGAAAGGGTCGCATTGATGATTTTTATTTTGAGTATGCTCCGCCGAGCGTGATGGATGATACCACCCGTAAAATGCATCGCGTGAATCAGGTGCACAATGGAATTGCTCCATTACCTCGCGGATATACAGGTAAGGATGTAATTATCGGTGTCGTCGACCAGGGGCTCGACCATACACATCCTGATTTTATAGATCTCCAAGGGAATAGCCGCGTTATTCGCTATTGGGATCATTCCATTACCAATCCAACGCAAGTTCCATCACCTTATAATTATGGACAGGTTTGGTATGCATCTCAAATTAATAATGGTACGATTACGAGTAATGAGGAAAGCTCTGGGCACGGTACCTCCGTAACAGGAAAAGCCGCTAGTAATGGCTTGGCTAATGGAACAAACAAAGGTATGGCTCCTGAAGCAGATATTATTGCGGTTGAAACAAATTTTAATTTGCCGAACTGGACATTAACTGTAGCCGATGCCTGTGATTATATTTTTAGTGTGGCGGATAGTCTGGGAAAACCTGCTGTGATCAATTTGAGTGTGGGTAGTTATCTTGGGAGTCACGATGGAAAGGACCCTGCCGGTGAATTAATCTCGACATTGCTCAATGAGAAAAATGGTCGTATCGTAGTTGCTGCAGCGGGAAATTCGGGTGATCAACCACCTTATCACGCCAGACAATCGATGACTGCAGCTGACACCAACTTTATATGGCTGGAGAATAATCCTTCAGGTACACTTGGAAATAATACTGTTTTTATCGATCTGTGGTCAGGTACCACCGATGCCGATTTTAAATATGCACTTGGAGCTAATCGGGCGGGCCCAGGTTTTGAAAATCGGGCATCAACAATTTTTAGGAATGCACAGGATAATGTTGGAACGATTGTTTATGATACGTTGTGGAATAGTAATAACGATCGAATAGCTACATTGGAGATTTATACCGAGTACCAGGCGGATAATTTCCACATGCAGGTGTTTTTCTCGCAAGTGGATTCTACGAATTACCGTATGCGCTTTTCTACAACGGGTAGTGGCATGTACGACCTTTGGAGCGGTGAATTTATCGGTTTGAATAAGATCGTATCGAATCTGCCAAGCACACAAGATTATCTTCCGATTGTGAACTATGTGCTTCCCGATAGTACTCAGTCTATTGTGTCTTCCTGGAATTGTGCTCCAGAAGTTATTTCCGTTGGGAATTTAAGGGGTCGGTTAGGGCACATAGATAAAAATGGGAACCAGTACTATCCTGGTGATATGACAACACCAGGAAAAATAGCTCCTTCTTCCAGCAGGGGCCCAAATCGCTTAGGTCAGTTGAAACCAGATATTTCCGCTGCTGGGGATGTGACTCTGGGAAGTGGACCTACCTGGATGCTGAACGATCCAGCCTATAATGGTGTGGTGGACAGCGGTGGATACCACGTGAGGAATGGCGGAACATCGATGGCGGCACCCACGGTTGCAGGGATTGCAGCACTCTATCTGGAAAAGTGTAATCAGGCAAGTTGGAGCGATTTTTTAACAGATCTCCAATCTACAGCAATAGTTGATGCTCAGACGGGCACGACTCCAAATTTGCGTTATGGAAACGGAAAAGCGGATGCTTTTGAACTCATGAAACAATCTAATGGTGGTTTGCAGATTGTGGGAGATACGGCTATCTGTCAGATACCTGTTGAATTGTCTACCAATATACCACTCTCCAATTATAATTGGTCGAATGGTTCTACTACTAGTCAGATTACCGTGACGCAGCCCGATACAATATTTTTGACAGGGCAAAGTATGCAAAATTGTGACGTGATATCAGATACGGCGATCATTGTGCAGGGAAGCCCTTTACCCAACCCCTCAATTGCAAAAATTGAAAATAGCCTGGTAGCCTCTACAGCTCCAAACTATCAGTGGTTCATAAACGATTCTCCTTTGGTTGGCGATACACTTCAAGTTATTTACCCCGACACAGTTGGGTTCTACAGTGTTGCAGTGACAGGGGAAGATGGATGTAAAAGTTTTTCACCTGCTTTTAATTGGACACTTACATTGAACGAGCAGTTATCATCTGAATTAAGCTTGTACCCTAATCCCACCAATGGACTCATTCATGTTCGTTTTGAGCACGGTGTGTTGGAACATATAACGTTACGCTCCGTTCGCGGGGATGTGCTGCATCGTGAGGTTGTTACCGGACAAGAGTGGAGTACTAACCTCGAAGGCTACTCGTCAGGCGTTTATCTGTTGCACGCAGAAACGAACATCGGCACATTTCAACGTAAGATTTTGGTTCGCTAGATACTTGTGCTTTAAGTAATCTTGCTATTTTTGAAACTTCACAAAACAAAATATATGGATTTATCAGGTGTTATTTCAATTTCAGGGAAGCCGGGGCTTTACAAAGTCGTCGCTCAAGCGAAAAACAACATAATAGTAGAATCGCTGATTGATGGTAAACGATTGCCGGCCTATTCAACGGATCGCATTTCAGCATTGGATGATATTAGTATTTATACTTATGAGGAGGATATACCGCTCAAAGAAGTCTATGAGTCGATTTATGAAAAAGAAGAAGGCGGTAAAACGCTTTCGTACAAAGAAAGTCTAAATAAATTGACCGAATACTTGCTCGAGGTGCTTCCCGATTATGATGAGGATCGCGTTTATCCCTCTGACATCAAGAAATTATTTCAATGGTATAATATTCTTCACAAAGCTCAACTTTTAGAAAAGGAAGAAGAGGAGGAAACTTCGGAAGATTCAGAGGTAGAACAGAAAACGGAGAAAGCAGAAAAAAAACAACCTGCTAAAAAAGGCGAGGAGAAAACGAGTGCGTCTAAAAAAGACGGACAACAGTCAACCGCTAAAAAATCAACCTCCAAGAAGTCCGCGACAAATAAAAAAACGACCGCAAAAAAGTCATAAGTTTATGAATATTGAGCGCCCCGAACGTCATTTTTTACCCGAGAATTTTACGATTGATAACTGGGAAACAGTAGAAAAATATTTTATCGATCTGGAAGAGCGATCGATTGATAGTCCTTCGGCGTTTAAACGCTGGTTATCGGATCAAAGTGAATTAGAATCGGTGTTAGCTGAAAATGTAGCCTGGCGTTACATTAAAATGACCATTAATACAAAGGATGAGGATTTGGCAAAAGATTATACATTTTTTGTTAAAGAAATTCAGCCTAAAATAGCGCCTTATGCTTTTCGTCTTAATAAAAAGCTATCGGAAAGCTCTTTTAAAAAGGAGTTTAAAGATGAGGCTTACAGGATTTATTTTCGCTCTGTAGATACGGAAATTCGCTTGTTTTGTGAAAAAAACATACCGCTACAAGCCGAAATGGCTGAAAAAAGTCAGCGGTTCAGCGCTATTAGTGGAGCCCAATCGATTGAGCACAATGGTGAGCGCATGACGATGCAAAAGGCAGCGACCTTACTCAAAGAAAACGATGAACAAATGCGCAAAGAGGTCTTTGAAAAAATGGCTGATCGCCGTGCTGATGATGTTGAAGCGTTGGATGATCTATTTACTGAGCTCGTTCAATTGCGCCATCAAATCGCCCAAAATGCTGGATTTGATAATTATCGCGATTATAAATTCGAAGAACTTGGACGATTTGATTACACGAAAGAAGATTGTTTTGAATTTCATCAGTCAATCAAAGAGGAAATCGTTCCACTGATGCGGGAAATCGCTGTTGCGAAAGCTGAAAAGATGAGTAAGGAAAAGCTCAAACCATGGGATGGAGATGTCGATCCAGATGGAAAAAAACCGTTAAAACCATTTGAAGAAGGGCATCAGCTGCTTCAGAAGACGATTGCCATTTTTGATAATATCGACCCATATTTTGGAGATTGCCTGAAAACCATGGATGAAATGGGGCACCTCGACCTGGAATCAAAAGATGGAAAGTCTCCCGGAGGATATAATTATCCCTTGTATGAAATTGGCGTTCCGTTTATTTTTATGAATGCGGTTGGTTCGCACCGTGACATGATTACCATGGTTCACGAGGGGGGTCACGCTATTCATTCTTTTTTAAATCGAGATCTGGAATTGACTGCTTTTAAAAGCTTACCATCTGAAGTGGCAGAGCTTTCATCGATGAGTATGGAGTTGTTAACCATGGATGACTGGTCCGTATTTTATGAGGATGAAGACGATTTACAACGGGCTAAAATTGAACAATTGGAAACTATTCTGAAAATTTTACCCTGGGTGGCGACCATCGATGAGTTTCAACACTGGATTTATACCAACCCGCATCACTCGGTGGAGGAACGCAAATCAAAGTGGCTTGCTATTTTGAAAGATTATGGGACAGGAATGACAGATTGGACGGGTTACGAATCAGTACAGCAAAATACCTGGCAACGTCAATTACATTTATTCGAAGTGCCTTTCTATTATATCGAATACGGCATGGCTCAATTGGGTGCACTCGCGGTTTGGAAAAAGAGTAAATCCGATTTCAATAAAACGATTGAAGCGTACAAACAGGCTTTGTCATTAGGCTACACGCAATCGATACCTGAGATTTATAAAACGGCGGGGATCACTTTTGATTTTTCTAGAAAAAATATCAGTGAGTTGGCAGCATTTATTCAGAAAGAACTCGATGAAGTGAGGCAAGCCGGGTAGTTCTTGTAAACGAATCGCAAAATCGCAGAACCGCAGAACGGTGGATTACTGAATAAGGAATCGCAGGAAGGCTGAATTTAGATGTAGTGCAGGTGGATTGCGCTGCCATAAATTTTTTTTCAACACAGCATTTTAATGGTTTACTTCGTGTTTAAACTAAGTGGTGTAGTCTCTATAATCCATCAAAGTAGCTATAGAAAAAAGGTAGAAAATGATTGCTCTCCCTGGTGCGGCGCGTTAGCGCAATGGAACTAATCTTTTTTGTTTCTCGGGTGATAACTAATGATTGCCTCTCTGATATATGCGTTGTCCAAATGCGTATAGATTTCGGTAGTCGTGATGGACTCGTGTCCCAACATTTCCTGAACGGCTCTTAAATTAGCCCCACCTTCAATTAAATGGGTGGCAAAAGAATGCCTAAACGTGTGTGGGCTGATTGATTTTTGAAGTCCAATAGCGGCAGCGAGATCCTTAACTATTGTAAAGATCATGACCCGCGTCAGTTGCTTACCGCGACGATTGAGAAAAATGAAATCCTCGTGTCCTTTCTGAATGTTCATGTGATTGCGAGTACCTTGAACATAAAAGTCAATTTCTTTTTCCACACTGGGACTCACAGGAACTAACCGTTCTTTATCTCCTTTACCGATGATACGTATGAATCCTTCCTTTAAAAATAGGTTAGAAAAACGCAGATTGATCAATTCACTGACGCGGAGTCCACAACTATAAAGTGTCTCTAAAATTGCTTTATTGCGATGACCTTCTGGTTTGCTCAAATCAATGGCAGCGATGAGCTTGTCAATTTCTTCGATGGTGAGGAATACGGGGAGCTTTTGACCTATCCTCGGCAATTCCAATAGTTCGCTGGGATCGTCTTCTCGTTCACCTTCGAGCATCATAAATTCAAAAAACTGCTTAATTCCGCTGATAATCCTGGCTTGAGATCGGGCACCAATCCCCAGGTCGTACAAGTCGGCAAGGAACTGTTTAAGGTCTTCCAGGCTAACCTTGACGGGGTCAATTGATCGCGGCGTGCAATAATCCTTCAACTTTTGGACATCGCGCTGATAGGCAAAAATCGAATTGTCTGCGAGCCCCCGCTCAAGGCGAAGGAAGTTGGTAAAAGCCTTCTGTTGCTGTTCCCAGGACGTCATGTCACAAAACTAAGGAATATAATGATGATCATTGATTGAAAAATTGTAATTTTAGTACTGATAAGAATGTCTCCGTCATCATGAAATATCGCTACTTCTTTTTGTTTTTGAGTTTTTCTTTGATTGCATGTCAACCCAGCGAAGAAAAACTGCCTACGCAACTTCTGTTTGGTCATCGAGGGGCAGGACCCCATGTTTATCAAAGTGAAATACTGGAAAATACGTTACCCGCTGTGAAGTATGCCTTGCAATTTCTGGATGGATGCGAGATCGACATACAGCTTGCAGCCGATTCAACGATTTGGATTTACCACGATGATAAGCTCGGACATTTTTGCAATACCGCCGATTCGAATTCATTTTGCATCCCCAGAGCCTCTAGTGTTGAACTAGATAGTATAAAGCAGTGCAGGGAAGGAATCTCGGATCAGTTGTATCGACTAGAAACGATCTTTATGGAATTGGCAAAAACCAAATTTGCAAATAAATGGTTATCATTAGATGTGAAAGGTTACTTTGATGAACGTTGTTTTCCTGATCGTAATGCACCGTCTTCCTATTTTGACCCTTTAGCGCAGCAATTAGTGAAGTTGATACGACACTATGATTTGGCGGATCGGGTCATCGTCGAAACAGGTTACAGTTATTTTCTGGATCAAATTAAAAGACGTCATCCATCAGTGGATTGCCACCTTATCAATTACGATGATTTTCCCTTTGCGTTAAGTACGGCAATCGAAAAAGGCTATGACGGAGTATCATCATCTATTATGGATAGTACTTTAACAAAACAGCTTATCAAAGAAGCTCAATCAAACCAACTCGCCGTGCAATTGTGGCCGATTAAAAATGAGGAATTGTTAAAAAAAGCCATAAAACTTAATCCTTTCTCTATGCAGATCAGTGGATTAGATTTAACGAGCTCATCCATTCGTAATGTCAATAGAGGTGACTGATGAGGACCAGCTTATCAGAGTGGTACAATACGGTTCTCGTTGATCGAAAATGCATTGGCCCAACGATACAGTTTTAGTGCTTCGCTTAACTTATTTTCCATAGCGCTATTTGTTGCTGGGGTTAGTTCAAAATTATCTTGAATCGCGTATAGTTGATTGTGAATGTAGGCATATTTTTTCCAGATAACACCGTTGATATCACCGCGAAAAGTTCCAACAAAAATAGGTGCCTGAGCAGTACATTTTTGGGATAACTGTACACCTTTGCCGAGCCAGTGGTTATAATTTTTGTTCATTTTTGCAACAGGAAGGATGTCGATAACTGTAGCTGGGACATCCCAATGTGAAATAATTTCGTTAAACGTTTCTGTTTTCTTAAGCAGTGGCGAGTAAATATAAAATGGAACGCGATACCTTGCTAATACGCGATTTCTATCCAATTCAGCAACACTATGATCTCCCATGATTAAGAAGATCGTGTTTTTAAAATCTGGTCGCTTTTTATATGATGCAAAAAAGCGTTTGAGACTTTGGTCTGAATAGTAGGCGGCGGTTAACACATTTTTATGGGTCTGAAAAAAGGGTGTCTGATTTTTATTCAGTTGTTTATCAATGGATTGTGAAAGACTGTCTTTCGAGGGTATATTAAAAGGACTGTGTAGACTAAGGGTAAGGTATAAATTGAAATAAGGGGAAGATGATCCGTGCTCCTCTAAAAACTGAAAATAGGTTGCTACGCTTTTTTCATCATGAAAACCCCATGAAAATTCGAGCGAAGAAGTATCCTCCTTGAGAAAATACTTTTTAATATAATCGCGGTCTACGATAGAATCGAAATTGTTATCGCGTAAAAAGCCGTTGTAATTATCGAAAAAGGACCATCCTCCATAAATAAAGTTGAGTTGATAATTTGATTGCTCCAGGATTTTGGGGAGTGAAAAGTAATCTGGTTGAGTACCTTTGTAATTTAGAAATCCGCGCTCAAACCCATGGGGAAGTCCTGCTAATGCCGAGGCAAAGACACCATGCGTTCGGTCAGTGTTACTCAACATATTGGGCCAATAGAGACTTTCGCCCGCAAGTGAATCTAAAAAAGGGGTGTAACTTCCATTGAGTGTATGAGTTCCTGAAAACTGAGTAGACAAGCCTTCTGCAAAAATCATGACTACGTTAGTGTTGGAATCTAAATCATTGAAATAGGTGGACCAATCGTTATTGCAATACCAACTTTTCGACTGATAGAAGGGGTAAGAGAGATGCTGAAAATCTTTTTTTTGACCTAAAGTAGTTCGGTAAGCTTTAGCCGCACGAATAGGGTCTTCATTACTTTTTGCTTGATACCAGGTCTCTGCTATACTGGATATAAAATAGGCCGGCTTAGAAGTGTGTAGTTGTGTTTCGAAATGTGAATAAGCGTTCAGCTGAGACGGGTGTACTTGTCCTCGAAGAATCCACATTGCTACTAAAACAAGGGTAATAATTTTACTGCAAATCGCCCAGGTTTTATTTGATCTCACCCATTTTAAATAAATAAAAGAACCAATGATCCACCACAATAATGTTCCTGCGTATAACCAAAAATAAGGTCCAAAGAGTTGCCCGGATTCCCCTCCTATAATGATTTCAATTTCGGCCCAACTAAAGTAAAAAACAGTTTTATCCAATAGTAAATTGCTTGTATAGAAAAACTGAATTAAGAAGATGTGTATGAGCCCATAGGTAAAGAATAAAATGGCAAACCACACTCGTAAAAGACGTTGATGCCATAGGTATAATCCTATTGAGGGAATGATTAAAATCAGGTACATGATACCGATTAAGATGAGGTCAAATTCTAAGGCATATGTGAAACTTCTCCAGGGATTCGTCATGGACAGCTTGTTTTCAAGCAAGAAAATGAATTCAAAGCTACGAATGGCTACCACATAAAAAAACATCCAGAGAAAAAGCAATGAATAATTATTCCAAAAGGTATTTAATTTTAGTATGAACACGTTTTGCATCGGTTAAATGTACATTTTTTTGTCAATAATAATAGCATTTTTACGCTAAGAAGAGCCCATATTCAATGACTGAGAGGAGCGTCTTCGGGAATTTTTTGTTACCTTCAACCTAAAATCAGTGATATGAAAATCCTCATAGTTAACGGACCGAATTTAAACTTATTGGGCAAACGGCAACCCACGATATATGGTGAAGTCACTTTTGAATACTTTCTGGAGCAGCTCGAAGCAAAGGACCACGAGATTACCTCTTTTCAATCCAATGTAGAAGGTGAGATCATCGATAAGCTTCATCAGAGCGATGCAGAAGGGGTTGTCCTGAACGCCGGAGGTTATACACATACCTCGGTGGCGTTGCGCGATGCGGTATCCGCGATACATCAACCGGTGGTAGAAGTGCATATTTCCAATATTGCCGGGCGCGAATCTTTTCGTCATGAATCACTCATCAGTCCAGTAGCGGTTGGTTGCATATTTGGTTTTGGGATGACGGGCTATGAGCTGGCTATCGATTACTTATGTAAGTATCACAAGGAGGATTAGTCTGCAAAAAAGCGTTTGTTCAGCCCCTTGAAGGATTTGATCCCTTTAAAAAAATAAGCCCACAATAAGGAGGCTTTATATAACCCAGTTTTATTGAATGTTGTCGTTGACTTTTTGATTGCTTCACGTTTTTTATTTAATGAATTCAGCTGACGATAGTAAGCAAAATGTGCCTTTAAAATTGCACTGAAATGTTTTCCATTAAATGCCGCTAAGTATTTAAGCCCGGCAATTCCGTCCAGTATCATTCGGTGAATGATCTTTCCGAACAACCATCCTTCGTGATTTTTGTGGATCATAAATAGACTGTTGCGAAAGTTAAGGAATGTTTTGCGTGGATTTTCGTAGGTCAGGGTGCCACCGCCGACATGGTATACCAGGGAGTCAGGTACAACATGGAAAGAATAGCCGCTTTTTTTAGCGCGCCAGCAGAGATCAATTTCCTCCATGTGAGCAAAAAAATCGGCATCGAGTCCTCCAAGTTCATGGTAAATCTCAGCCCGGATAATCATACAGGCTCCCGTCGTCCAGAAAATCTCCTTTTCATTGTCGTACTGACCTTTATCGGGCTCTACGGCATCAAAAATACGACCACGACAAAATGGATAGTAATTTTTGTCAATAAATCCACCACTTGCTCCCGCGTGTTCGAAATGTGAACGACGGTGATAAGCACGCACCTTAGGTTGGGCTCCTGCTACGTTTTTCTGACTTACTTTTTGTACGAGTGGTTCCAGCCACCCCGGAGTGACTTCGATATCCGAATTGATCAACACGTAATTGGAAAATCGTCCTTTTAGTAATGCCAGAGCATCGTTATAACCTTTCGCGAAACCACCATTTGATTTGTTTTGAATCACTTCAATAGTGGGGTAGTTTTTTGATAAAAAGGAAACACTTTCATCGGAAGAATTATTGTCTGCAACGATGATCATTGCAGTCGTTGTATTTTCTATTAATGCCGGCAAAAACTGTTCGAGAAATGTTTTCCCGTTCCAATTTAAAATAACCACAGCCGTTGGTTGTTCACCGAGTACCATTAATAGCTGTTGTAATAGAGTGAAGAATTGCCTCCAAAGTGCGGTTGGTTGCCGCTACCTCGTGGATTATCCAGATTGCTGTCGGGCGTATTTCGTTTATTGAGCGCATAACGCCAACGGTAATTTTGAAGTTCTCCTACCATATCGCTGTGCAGCAATCGGTAATCCTTGTTCAAATTGGTTGGGCTATAAAAAACGAAGCGTCGATTGGAAAAGCGTCCAATTTTGTCGTATTGCCAGATTTCATAAGGGTATTCAGAAGGAGAAGATGGACGCTCTGTCAATTGATTAGGAGGTCCGTACTGCAAATAAACACGACCGCGATCCGTTTCAAAGCCTACTTGATAGTTTGTGGCAAATAGTTTTTCCACTTTTTGAACCTGTTGTTTATATTTGATCCAACCTTCATAGGGTTTTTTTGGATCAGCAGATTTCCAAAAAGCTTGCAAGTATTTTTGATTTTTCTCATTGTCCTTCTGTTTGAGTATTTCTATGATGTTTTTTACCTCACTTGACCGGGCAATGGGAATGAGACTCGCTACATAGTATCCGGTAGAGTCGTTGGGTATACTTTCTTCAAATGCGGGGTCCAGCACCGTTGACCGGAATGCTACATTGTCTACTTCTGCCGTGTTATTCCGATCAAAGGCAAAAGTTTGGTGCGCAATGACCTCCTTGTTCCTGTTGAGTACATTGATTTTTAGTTTATAGGCGCCAGTAGGAAGTGTACTGATATCTACGTACTTCGCAATGGGCTGTAAGGGCGATTCTTTATAGCGGAAATAACGCGTATATCCCGATAGATCAATATCGTCATTGGAGCCAACGATCTTTTGTTCCACCACATAGACCGAATCATCGTGATGTGCTTTCGTATTATAGATTTCAACATAGTAAGGCAGCTTTTGCAATTCGGTGGGGTAGTAATTCGTTACCATCGGAACAACATCGTATCCAAATTTCGAAAAAACTGATGACTGCTGACCTTTTGGACGTATGCTTTCGGCAGCGGCAAGATCCGAAATTTCTACCTGCTCATCCATAGCTCGTATACGAATGGTTTTTTCAACACTAATCGGCGGGTGGTCTGCATGAACATCTTTAACGCTTAATTCATAGTCGTAAACACCAGGGGGAAGCGAATAACGCTGAATATCGTGGAAATCTTCTACTAAACTATCAATAACTAGTGGACTCTTGAGCACGTACTTGTCGTAAGTAAACACGGTATCATGCTGACTGAATATATGTGTAATTTCAACTTTCCCGTAAGTGGTGCTATCTTCTGATACGTAATGAAGGGTATGCCCCGCAAAATGCAGTTGAACCTCTAAATAAGTACCTTCTTCAGGTGCATAAAATTGACGTTCATTGAGGTATGCCTTAAGTTGTCGTTCCTGGGCCCAAAACAGGGAAGGAATCATAAAAAATAATACAACTATGAAAGCGTTTGGATATCTCATTTTTTCACTTTTGAATCAAAGTATAAAAATAAGGTAATTTTAAGTAAACTTAAAAAAAGTGTGGTTCTTTTGAGTAAACGGTAATTTTGAGTAAATAAAGGGCTAAGCGGAACTAAGCTGATAATCAATCGATTTCAATTTTTATGTAAAATAGTTTCATAAAAAACTTGGCATAAAAATAACTATTACTACTTTTGTCGCGGAGAAATGGCAGAGCGGTTGATTGCACCGGTCTTGAAAACCGGCATACCGAGAGGTATCGGGGGTTCGAATCCCTCTTTCTCCGCAGAGAAGGCCTCATAGAGATATGGGGCTTTTTTATTTTCAATATTTTATTTAAAAAAACACTTACTGAGGGATGAGAACCCCCGGGTTCGTGCCGACCGAAGGGAGACCATGGAGCGAAGCGGAACTAATCCCTCTTTCTCCGCAGAGAAGGTTGTTCGAAGGGACAACCTTTTTTTATTTCCCCAATTTTTAATGTAAAAGAGTAGACTGAGGGATGAGAACCCCCGGGTTCGAGGATCAGTCTCAAAAGTTGGGGAAATATTTAAGGATTAATACTTTTTTAAGAGCAGTTTTCACAAAATTTTATTTAGCAAAAACATTTGAGTTCTTTACATAAATGGGAGTTTTTGGAGGAGGCGCATAGGAAAATCAGTTCGGGGTACCCACTACCTGAAAACTTCGTAAAAATTTATAACTGTCTGAACCGACGATAGGAGGTGAGTCTTATAACTTTTAAAAGTTGAAGGTAAAGTGGGTCGGAGAGTTTCCAAGCGCTAGATCTTTTTGTTTCTTTTTGGAGCAACCGACCGAAGGAAGCTCACGAACACTTTTAAAACTGACAAAAGTGAGTAATGCGAAAAAGAAAAACGTTGAATATTTTGTCTGATTAACTAAAATTTATGCTTAGCCCCCAACTTTTAGTCTTGATCCGGGTTCGAACCGTAGCGAAGCGGAGCTCAACGACTGAAGAACCGGAGAGCAAGGAACAATGGAATCGCAGAATTTTGAATATGGAACATCAGAATATCGAATATTGAAAAGGACGAAATGTAGTTTTGAATGAATTGAAGTTAATCCTTCTTTCTCCACTGCGAAGTTCCTGTAGATATGCAGGGCATTTTTTGTTCCTAATCGTTATCTAAAAAACACTTACTGAGTTATGAGAACCTCTGGTTTCGAACAGAAGGATTGTTTTAACAGATTGAACACTGTAAGACACCTTAACGCGTGTCCATTTTCTTTAGAAATAAATTGATTGTCCTAAAGTATTACTATCTTAGTAAAAAAATCATTGTTGTCCGATAAAACCAAAAAAACACATTTTTTAATTTTTAATCAACT
>CAYFTH010000064.1:0-17095 GCA_964346075.1 uncultured Fluviicola sp.
CCTGCGCTAACTCTTGGTCTTCAAAAGCAGTGCTTTTTCTCCTTCGTCGTTCGTCTAACAGTTTAAATTTTTACGAAGTCTTCTGGCAGTGGGGCTCCCGAACGATGCGCTCTGCGCATGTCGGGATCATGACATTCTAAAACAAAAGGTGCAAGAATCGTCAAGGCCAGAAGTAGGTTTCCGATGCGCGTCCCAAAACCTCTAAGATTCTTGGTGTAAATAAGACTTATCTCTGCTTCGTAGACTAATCATAAGTCTCTTTAAAAATCAATACATTAAAATCATTTATTCAAAACACTCGAGGGAGAATATTAAATACTATTTTTTTCAGAATAAAGACTTTTAAGTATTCTCCCTATACTTTTTAATGTGTCCCAAGTTTTCTGGTAGGGTGGGGGCACCAAACTGATATGCTATGCGTGTTACAGACCAACTGACGCTTTGATTCAGAAGTAATGCAATTTCTACCTTTACCTTGTTGTTGCGTGGTAATGGTATTTTAATGATCCTTTAATCAGGATCAAAAAAAAGCGATTCCTTTAAAAGAATCGCTTTTCAATAAAATATTGATTGAAATTGAATTATCTTTTTTCGATCGGAACGTAATCACGTTCTGTTTCTCCCGTATAAATTTGGCGAGGACGACCAATAGGTTCTTTATTTTCAACCATTTCTTTCCATTGTGCAATCCATCCTGGCAGTCTACCTAATGCAAACATCACTGTAAACATCTCTGTTGGAATGTTCAATGCTTTGTAAATAATACCAGAGTAGAAATCTACGTTCGGATAGAGTCCACGTTCTACGAAGTAAGGATCTTCCAGCGCAATCTTCTCAAGTCGTTTCGCAATGTCCAATGATTCGTCTTCGATTCCTAACTTTTCCAGTACATCATCACATGCCTTTTTGATAATTTTAGCACGAGGATCAAAGTTTTTGTATACACGGTGTCCAAAGCCCATTAGACGGAAAGGATCATCTTTGTCTTTCGCTTTTGCTACCCATTTTTCGAGATCTCCACCATCTTCTTTGATTTTATCAAGCATTTCAATTACTGCTTGATTGGCACCTCCGTGAAGTGGGCCCCATAGCGCTGAAACACCAGCAGAAATTGAAGCGTATAAGTTTGCTTGAGAAGAACCTACAATCCGAACAGTTGAAGCTGAACAGTTTTGCTCGTGATCTGCATGGAGAATCAATAATTTATTTAATGCTTCTGCAACCACAGGGTCTGGTTCATAATCTTCTGTAGGCATGGAGAACATCATGTTAAGGAAGTTCTCACAATATCCTAAATTGTTCTTAGGATAAACAAAAGGATGACGCATCGCATTTTTGTAAGACATTGCCGCCAACGTAGGCAATTTTGCAATTAAACGATGAATAGTTAAATCAATAGCTTCTTTTGGGCGATTAGGATCTTGAGATTCTGGGTAAAATGTTGAGAGGCTACATACCATTGATGCCGTAACACCCATCGGGTGAGCTTTGGCCGGGTAAGCCTCAAAAAATTGCTTCATGTCTTCGTGAACGAGCGTATGATTCGTAATGCTCGCTTTAAAATCAGCTAATTCTTTTTTATTTGGAAGTTCGCCATAGATTAATAAGAATGCGACTTCTAAAAATGTTGCTTTTTCCGCCAACTGCTCAATGGGGTAGCCACGATAACGAAGAATTCCATTTTCACCGTCCAGGTAGGTTATTGCACTCGTTGTGCTCCCCGTATTTTTGAAGCCTGGATCTATCGTAATGCATCCCGAAGTTCCACGCAATTTTTTAATGTCAATTGCTTTTTCATTTTCAGCCCCTGTGATTACAGGGAATTCGTAGGACTTACCACCAATTTCAATTTTTGCAGTCTCGCTCATTTCTGTTTGTATTTTTTTAGTTAAAAATTCGGTTGTCTAAGATAGTAAAAACTTTGACATTACCGCGGGAAATTATCCCTTTTCCTAAAAAAACACGGATCTGTTCTTTTTGTTTAGCAAAAACGGTTTATTGCTTATTCATTGAACGATTTCCGAAATAATAGAACAATTATTTAAAGATTTTTCAATGTGTATTTAAGCATCATCTGGTACAGGTGATTCCGCGTATTGCCGCCATAAATACCATGGTCTTTATTCGGGTAAATAAATGAATCAAAATCTTTATCAGCTTTTACTAAGGCTTTGGTCATTTCCATCGTGTTTTGCACGTGCACATTATCATCTCCAGAACCATGGATAATGAAATAATTGCCTTCCAGTTTTTTGACGTGATTGATTGGTGAGTTGGTGTCGTATCCCTCAGCATTTTCCTGTGGTGTTCGCATAAATCGTTCCGTATAGATGTTGTCATAATAGCGCCAATTCGTAACTGGTGCAACAGCAATTCCCATCTTAAATACATCGGCTCCTTTCGTCATGGCTAACGATGTCATGTAACCACCATAACTCCATCCCATTACACCAATGCGCGTACTGTCAATGAAAGGTTTTCGCCCCAAATGTTGTGCTACATGAATTAAGTCTTCTGTTTCGTACTTTCCGAGTTGTAAATAAGTACTTTTTTTAAAAGTAGCTCCTCTATACATTGTACCTCGCGTATCTACACTCATAACGATATAACCCTTTTGTGCCAGCAGTTGATGATAAGCAAAGTTTCCACTGGCGTATTTATCTTCAACCATGTTAGATCCTGGACCACAATATACATGGAAATAGAGCGGGTAACTTTTAGTTGAATCAAATTTCGGTGGTTTGATCATCCAGGCGTTGAGGTCGTATTCAGCACCAGGAACTTTGAAAAAGGTTTTGGGTTGAAAGTTATATTGTTGTAAAGCCATATTCAAATACTCGTTATCCTCGAGTATTTCGATTAACGTGCCATCTGCCTTGTGCAGTGAAAAAACTGCCGGGGTGTTAGCGTTGCTCCAGCGATTAACAAAATATTTCATACCCTTTGAGAATGTGGCGTCATTGGTACCTTGATTGTCGCTTATTTTTACTTTATCTGATCCATCCAGGTGAATCGAATAGAGCGCTTTGTATGGAGCTCCTTCTTCCGCCGAAATATAATAGATGGTTTGCGTTTCTTCATTGATGCCTTTAAATTCAACCACATCCCAATCACCTTCAGTAATTTGTTGTTGTGACCCGTCGATACCAATTTTGTAGATATGGTTGTAACCATCCTTTTCACTCGTGCGAATAAAATGCGCACCATCCTTCAAAAAGTAAAGGTTGTCGTCAATTTCGACGTAGGCGTCATCCTGTTCTTCATAAATCACTTCCGATTTTAGTTTTCTTTGATCGACGTCAATCCAGTGATATTTTAAATGATTTTGATGACGATTGAGGGTAAGAGCCATGAGTTTATTTTCTTCACTCGAGTATTTAATGCGTGGAATATATTCGTAATCACCAATATCTACTTGACGTGTTTTTCCGTTTTTTACGCGAGCCACATGTAAGCACACTTTTGAATTATCTTCTCCAGCTTTTGGGTACTTAAAGGTATAGGGATTGGGGTATAACGCATTGTAGTACATCATGGTAAATTCCTTGACGTCAGATTCATTGAACTTTAAAAAAGCGATATATTCACTATTGGGTGACCATTCATATGCTTTTGTGTAAGCGAACTCTTCTTCGTATACCCAGTCCGTGGTGCCATTGATGATGTTATTCATTTCGCCATCTTCTGTGATCGCTTTAATTTTACCTGAGGATATCGTTTTAACGTATAAATTGTTTTCATGAATAAATGCGACCTTTTTTCCATCAGGAGAGTATGAAGCTAGCGTCTGAGGACTCAATTCTGGTGCAAGCGGACTTAATTCTTCTGTGTTTCTGTCAAATAAAAAATACTCTGCGAAAAAACTACGACGGTAACGTTTCTGCCGATTAGTCGTTAACAGAATTTTTGATTCATCGTCGTTAAATTCATAACCATCTACTTGAAGAGCTTCATCTTTATAGTCGAGTATTGTTCCGTCAAGCAGCAATTCACCCGCTTCGTTCATCGCTGTGAACGCGTATTTCATAATTGATTTGCGTCCATTGATTCGTGCAAAGCGAGTAAAGTGTTCACCGTCATTCATAGAACGAAAACCGCTCACTTTACTTCCGTAGAATTCGTATTCTTTCCAGATTTTTTCGACAGTAATGGAGTCCTTTTTGTTGCTTTGCTGACTAACCGCGAAAAGGGTTGTGAACATTAGAAAAACTGTAAAAGATATCGCTTTATTCATGAGAATCATTTGTTTTTAGAGCGAATATATAAAGAAAAAAAGGATTTATTCTGTACTGTTTTTAACGATAAAACAACAATTGTTAATAATTCAATAATACGGAGTCGCACAAAATGACTTAATTTTGCATTGAAAATCATTTTGTGTTCACCTTGACGAGTCATGCACTCTGAAACCACAAAAGGATATAAAACAAAAGTATGAAGAGCTGTTAGAAATAGTGAACTTTAATTGTACGTAAGGACTAGCACGATTTATCTTTTGGTGATCGAATATGTAAAAAATCAATAATTATAATAGTATGAAACAATTATTACTTTCAGTAGGATTGTTGCTCGGTGCAACGATTAATGCTCAAGAATGTTCCGAGTTATTTATCTCAGAGTATGTCGAAGGATGGTCGAACAATAAAGCGGTTGAGATTTATAACCCGACAGGTCAATCGATTGATTTGAGTAATTATCTAATTCAACGTTATTCGAATGGTGGCACCTCCGCTACTACACAAAATTCAGTGCAATTAACAGGTACCATTCAGCCCTATGATGTTCACGTGGCTGTGATCGATAAGAGAGATCCTGCCGGGACAGGTCAGGAAGCCCCTGTGTGGGATTCTCTACAGGCGCGAGCGGATGAGTTTTATTGTCCGGATTACACGGTTTCAAATGCGCTTTATCACAATGGGAATGATGTTCTAATATTGTCTAAAGGTGATATGAGCGATGTTCCAACGAACAGCGTTGAAGTCGTTGATATTTTTGGTAAAATTGGTGAAGATCCCGATAATGGAAACTGTAACACCAACGACTATTCAACGTGCGGATGGACGACGGAAGCACCTTATGTCGCACCTGCAGGTGTCGTGGTTACAACCGATCACTCACTGATCAGAAAGTCTTCGATTAAGGAAGGAAATTCCAATGTGAGTGACGCGTTCAACAATCCGTTTAATCCACTAGAAGAGTGGGATTCTATTCCTCCTGTTATTCCTATGGTTGATTCCAATGGAGATACCGTTTATCAGCAAGATGGAGTAACGCCACGGATTGATGGAAACTGGAAGTCTTTGGGATCACACGAATGTGATTGTAATGCAAACAGTTTAAATACTGCAGCTTTGGTTAACGTTAGTATTCACCCGAACCCTTCTAATGACGGGGTGTTCCAATTTGCAGGTGAAGAAACGATTACGTATGCGGTTGTTTACAGTACTTTAGGTGAAGTGGTTCTCGAGAAGAAGAGCGATCAAGGTCTTTCTTCCCTCAAAATAACTCCCAATAATGGTGTTTATCTCGTGAAGATTCGCACTGCTCAAGGAGGAGTCATAACCAAACGAGTCGTGATCAATTAATTAAATATTAAAAAAACAACGGGGAGCAAAGGCTCCCCTTTTTTTCTACTATGTCAGTCATTAATAAAATATTTCTACTGTTTTTAACAGGGATCTCATTTTGGGGGAGTGCTCAGCAAGGAACACTTCAAGGGAAGGTTGTTGATTTGGCTACAGATGAGCCCATTATAGGTGCTTATGTTTACATATCAGATGAATTTCGCTCTAAAGCAAAATTAGATGGTACTTATAAGATTAGCGGCATTCCTTATGGACAATATGTGGTCAAAGTTTCAATGTTTTCATACGATACGATTGAAGTGAATGTCAAAATCGATCAACCCACAGTTAATAAAGATCTGTCTATGGGGAGTACCCAGGAAATGGAAGAGGTTCAAGTGATCGGTCAGTTGGCTGTTGATCGCCAAACTCCAGTAGCGGTGAGTACAGTTTCTGCTCGGGAAATTGATGAAGAGTTGGGTTCACAGGATCTTCCGATGATTCTCAATTCAACCCCCGGTGTTCATGCTACACAGCAGGGTGGAGGAGATGGCGATGCACGCATCAGTATTCGCGGTTTTAGTCAGCGAAATGTAGGTGTTATGATCGACGGCGTTCCTGTCAACGATATGGAAAATGGCTGGGTGTACTGGAGTAATTGGTTTGGTCTGGATCAGATCACCAGTCAGATTCAGGTTCAGCGTGGTCTCGGAGCCACCAAACTAGCGATGCCTTCAGTTGGAGGAACAATGAACATTATAACCCAACCCACTGGTGGAGAGCGTATGATCAAGGTGAACCAAGAATATGGAACGGGTAATTTTTTGCGCACCTCGTTTTCTTATAAATCGGGAAAATTAAAAAACGGATGGGGTGTGTTATTTTCAGGTTCCTACAAACAAGGAGATGGATGGGTTGATGGACTCTACACGCGAGGAGCTTTTTATTATTTGAAGGTTCAAAAGCGCGCTGGAAATCATTTGTTATCTTTTACTGCATTTGGTGCGCCTCAGGAACATGCGCAGCGTTCCTTTAAGCAGTCTATCGCTTATTGGGATTCGGACTATGCAAGAGATTTGGGTGTTCCGGTCAACCAAAATGAATCAAACATTGACAACGGAATTCGTCACAATCAACATTTCGGTTATCAAACCATGCCCAACGGAGAAGAGGAAGTTCGTGCAGATCGGAGAAATTTTTATCACAAACCGCAATTGACATTAAAAGATTTTTGGCGGGTAAATGATAAGTTCTCTATTTCAAATATGGCTTATCTGTCAATTGGACGAGGTGGTGGAGAACGCTTACGCAACACGGGCGCTATTATTCGGGATGAACAAGGACATATCGATTGGGATGCGATTCATCAAAGCAATCAGCAAATTAGTATCGGAGGACAGACGTTTCCTTCAGCGGACCCTACTTATCACCCTGAATTACTGAAGTCTTCACAGGTATTGACAGCTTCGCGCAATAATCACATGTGGATCGGAGGAATTTCCCAGTTTGATTATGAAGCGAACGATTACTGGAATTTTTCGGGTGGCCTTGATTATCGTTATTATAAAGGTGAACACTACACCGAGTTGCGCGATTTACTCGGCGGTAACTACTGGATCAATACCAATGATAAAAACAGCATTGATCCGATGAAAACAGTCGGAGATAAAGTGGGTTGGCAGCCGTATCACAATCACCGGGATGGTCTCGTGCAATGGGCCGGGGCTTTTGGACAAGCTGAATATTCAAAAGGACGCTGGTCAGCTTTTGCAAACCTTTCTACGGTGGTCAATGGATATAAAGGAATTGATTATCACGAAAAACGTGAAGTACACCTTGATGATACTACGTTATTAATTGGTGGAGGGGATGTTGTCGATTATAAAGGTGAAACTTATCACCCGGATCATCCCGATCTGGAATACAATCAAACGGAGTGGAAATGGGTCCCTGGATTTACAGCTAAAGCAGGTGCCAATTTCAATGTGACCGAAAACTCGAATGTATTTGTCAACCTGGGGTATCTGTCACGTACGCCGCAGTACAGCAATGTCATTGATAATAATACCAATACTTTTTTTAAAGAAATTCTCAACGAAAATATCATGGCAGCCGAAGCAGGTTACGGGTATCGATCCAAACGACTCTCAGGAAATGTGAACGCTTACTATACATACTGGGAAAATAAACCTTTTCCATTTGGAGTTGCGGTACCAGATCCCAATGATCCCACAGAGTTTATTCGTGCCAATGTTAATGGTATGGATGCTTTACATATGGGGGTTGAGTTTGACGGTGTTTACAAGATTTTGAACAATTTGGCGATCGAAGGCATGGTATCAATTGCCGACTGGACCTGGCAGTCGTCTGAAAAACTCGACGTTCTGGGAGATACAATAGAGTTTGACGCAAAAGGGGTTCACGTTGGGAATTCAGCACAGTCAACTTTTGCCGGGGCGATTCGATGGGAATCAGTAAGGAACGCTTACATTAAAGTAAAGTATACGTATTTTGATCGTTATTACAGTGATTTTAACCCGTTTAGTTTACAGCCAAAAAATGGTACAGGTGGAAAAGATTCATGGGTGATCCCTTCTTATGGTCTGTTATCTGTACACGCGGGCTATCGCTGGAAATTGGACAACATGAATTTTGTATTTAAAGGGAATGTTTTTAACGCGTTGGATACGAAATATATATCTGACGCACGGAATAATGATAGTTTTTCAACTTCATATAATAATTTTGATGCGAAATCCGCCGGTGTCTTTTTTGGGCAAGGTATTCGATTTAACGTATCTTTAGGTTTTGAATTTTAATATATAAATGTAGATAGATGATTAAGAAAATAATGTTTTTAAGCGCACTGTTGAGTTTTTCGACGCTGTTTGGACAAATCAACATCCAGGATGCGCGCGATAATTATTCAGTAGGTCAGACCGTAACTATTGTTGGTGTGGCTGCTGACGGTGGTGAATTAGGGGCTATTCGTTATGTACAGGATCCTTCTGGAGGTTTACCTGCGTATGGAGGTCCACAAATAAGTAACGTAAATCGAGGTGATTCTGTGATGATCACCGGGAAATTGAAAGATTTTAACGGCTTATTGGAAATTGACCCGATCTCAAATATCACTTTCGAGGGAACAGGTGTTCAAATTGATCCGTGGGAGATCCCTATAACGAGTTTAGGTGAAAATTATGAGGGACGTCTCGTCCAAGTCGACGACGTCACTTTTCCAGATGCCGGAAACACGTTCTCAGGTGGGACGAACTATAACTTTACAGATGGAACAAATACCGGACAGCTCCGAATCAACGCGAATTCAAATTTAGTAGGAGAAGTCATTCCTTCTGGTGCCCAAACAGTTGTTGGTTTGATGAGTCAGTATAATTCGAACTATCAGATTTTGCCGCGTGATGTGAATGACATTTTCGGATACGTGGCGCCCGATAAAAAAATTGAAGTTGATGTTGACGGTACCACATTTATTAATGGTAATACTGCTCAGATTGGTACTTCAACCACAACACCTATTTTATTGAAAAATTTGGGAATCAATGACCTCACCATTTCGAGTGTTAACATTACTGGACCTCAGTCTGCTGATTTTTCAACAAATATCGCGACAGGACCTATTCCCGGAGGAGCTCAATCGAGTCACACGATCACATTCAACCCAGGGGGAAATGGTTCGCGTCAAGCTGTACTAGAAATCAACTCAGATGATCCTGATAATCCTAATTTTATTGTCAATCTGTATGGGATTGGCACAGATAATCTTGCTACTGAGCCTTCTGCAGGAGCATCAGATTTACAGTTTTCAAATGTAAACCCATATACTTTTTCGGTTTCATTTACAGGAACGTCGAGTGCTGAAAAGTATATTGTGCTCTGGAAGAAGGGAAGTGCACCCTCCGATGCACCAGTAGATGGTTCTAATTATTTACGAGGAGATGTGATTGGCGACGCAAAAGTTGCTTATGTCGGGGAGAATAACACCTTTGTTCCGCGTGGAGTTCGAGCAAATACGGATTATTATTTTACGGTTTATGCCTTCAATGGATATAACACTTACATGAACTTTAATCAAACTGACGCTATCGGAGGTAGCGTTAACTCAGGAGGAGAAGAAATCGGCAATTATTACGCTGGAATATCGACTGACGATGCTACATTTGTCGATGATTTGACCGCATTAATCAATCCGCATGATTTCAATTCTTACTTTATGTATAAGACCTTGATAATGGATCAATTTGAGGTTGTGGACACCACAAATGGTGATTCCTATATTGTAGGATCCTATACTGGTGAGCGCAAGGTGTTCAGTGGTCCTTTCGACTGGGTAGCTACAGATTATTCGCGTGAACATACTTACGCACATTCCTGGATGCCCACTTTTCCGGCTGATGGAAATCCTGCTGAACTAGAATATGTTGATTACCATAATTTATATCCTGTCAATTTTCCGGAGGCGAATTCTCAACGCAGTAATTATCCGCTCGGTGTAGTGGAAACAGAGTTCCAGTCTTATGTGGATGGGAAATTTGGAGAAAACGAACTGGGAGATATTGTGTATGAACCCCGTGATGAGCATAAGGGAAATGCGGCTCGATCAATCTTTTATATGGCTGTAGCGTATAATGGAGTCAATGGTACCGGTGATGACTGGTCGATTCCATCCAATCAGAATGAAGCTATTTTGAAGGAATGGCATTTTTCGGACTTGCCAGATAATTATGAGATAGCCAGGCACGAATTGATTCATGATCTTCAAAATAATCGTAATCCTTTTATAGATAGCGTTGATTTTGCGTGCTACGTTGACTTTTTTCAGGTGGATCATCTGGCGGAAGGCTGCGGTTTGAGCGTTAGTCAGGAGGTGCTTGAAAATCAGTTAGCTGTATATCCGAACCCTTCTAAAGAAGTGGTTTATATCCAGGTGAACGGATTCGAAGTAAAACGCGTGATCATGCAAGACATGATGGGCCGCGAAGTAGCGAACCATACTTCTGATAAAAAATACGCCATTCTAGATGTTTCATCGTATCCAGCGGGCTCTTATGTGCTGCAAATTGAGACGAATCAAGGTATGGTTACGAAGAAAGTAATGGTTCAGTAAATCACCAGTATAGATTGAATCAATCGTAAAATGAACAAAATTCAATTATTCGTAATTGGTTGCATTGGAGCAGGTCTTTGGGCCTGCTCTTCTGTTCGTAAGGTATACGTGCAAACGGATAAGGTGCCTATAACTACGTTAAGTACTCCCGATGACAGTATGCAAGCTTTTATAGCGCCTTATAAAGAGCAACTCGCTGCTGAAATGGATCGTCGAATTGGTTATGCTACAGATAATCTAGAACGAGGACGCCCCGAAGGTTCATTGGGGAATTTTGTTGTGGATGCGACATTGCGTTTTCTTGAACGGAAAGGTACAATACCAGAGCAGCAGTACGTCTGCATTATGAACAATGGAGGGCTGCGTTCTCCTATTTCACAAGGAATCATTACGGTCGGAGATATTTACAAGCTCATGCCTTTTGATAATACAGTTGTCGTAGCTAAATTGCCAACAGAAGCATTGGATTCAATCTGTAATTACTTGTCTGCATCGGGCGGTGAACCCATAGCTGGATTTACCATGAATGAAGGTTCATGTCAGGTGAACCCTCCTTCGGAATCTGATACCTTGTACGTCGTAACATCGGATTACCTTTTCAATGGGGGAGATCATATGGATTTTTTTGGTATGCATTATTCCTATCGCAACACAGGTGTGTTTTTGCGTGATATTTTGATTCAAGAGGTTGAAGAACGAGATACTATTAGACCCGTCATAGATAACCGGATAACTTTAGAATGATGAAAAGGAGATTGTTTATCCAGCAAAGTGTTCTTCTCGGTGCAGGTGTTTCTGTTGCGCCCACGTTGCTTGCCACTCCAAAGATTCCAGATGAGCTTGAAAAATTGACGATACTTCATACTAATGATACGCATTCAAACATTGAAACCTTTCCTGAAGATCATGCGAAATATCCCGGGCAGGGTGGTGTGGCTCGCCGACATACTGTGATTCAAAAGATACGGTCGTCGGAAAAGAATGCATTGCTCCTGGATGCAGGAGATATATTTCAAGGTACACCGTACTTTAATAAATTTGAAGGTACACTTGAAATGAAATTGATGTCGCAAATGGGTTATGATTGTGCCACAATCGGGAATCATGATTTTGATGCTGGTCTGGATGGTTTCGTAAAAGCTTATCAATTTGCGGATTTTCCATTTGTTTGTGCGAATTATGATTTCACCAATACACCATTGAATGGGTTGACATCTCCCTATCAGATCTTTCAAAAAGGACCATTTAAAGTTGGTGTTTTTGGACTAGGAGTTGGACTGAGCGGTTTGGTTCCTTCTGTGCTCTACGGCGATACAGTTCATCAAGCACCTATTCCAGTTGCAAACAAGCTGGCTGAGCATCTTCGATTTGAAGCATCATGTGATCTCGTCATTTGTCTTTCACATCTGGGGTATCATCCGAAGCAATTTGATGATTGTGACACGTTGCTCGCTTCTGAAACTAAAAATATAGATCTTATTATTGGAGGTCATACGCATACATTTTTGGATCGTCCAGAAGTACATAAGAATAAAGTTGGAGAGCAGGTTTTGATCAATCAAGTTGGCTGGGCAGGACTTGCACTGGGTCGCATCGACTTTTATCTCGGAGAAAAAAAACGTCACGAGCGGCATAAGTTAGTGATGGTTGGTTAGTGGTCAGTGAGCAGTGATCAGTAATTAGTAATCAGTGATCAGTTTGTAGGGTGTGGTGTTTTAGTGGTCAGTGAGCAGTGATCAGTGATCAGTAATCAGTTTGTAGGGCGTGGTGTTTTAGTGATCAGTGATCAGTGATCAGTTGGTAGGGCGTGGTGTTTAGTGATTGGTTGGTAGTTTGGAGTATCCTAATCGGAGAGCGTTGATACACTCGGTTTAATCGTAATCACGCATTTTCTTCATCATCCAGGCTGTTTCAATGATATTTTCCCGAGCACGCATGAGTCGACGTCTCGCTTCGGTAATTTCATCGAAAGAACCGACGGACACAATACTAAAACCTTTACTAATACCGACTATTTCTGCTTCGTGTCCTTCCTTCGTCAATTTTTCTACGTAGTTGGTAGCATTCTGGCGTTTTTTAAACATGCCTACTACAACATGTAATTCGTGAAAATCAAAAAGTTCTACTTCAACTTCTACAGGATCTAATCCCGATTTATCCGTTCCAATTTTGTAAGGAAGCGAATCGTTGGCACTGGTGTTGATTGAATCGTTGCCCTTATTACTACCAGAGTTATCATCCTCAGGACAACCATTGTTGGCAATCACTCCTGCCGTAGCCGGACATGCGTCTAGACGATCAGGTATACCATCGCTATCATTATCAGGCAACTGATCAAAAAGTGTTTCAGCGTCAAGTTTGTTCATCACCTCCTCAGCTACTTCATCAACCGATGGTGGTTTAGGGTCAAAAGTCCAATCCATCGGTGTCTTTTTTCCAAAATAGTAGGTAACTCCTACAGTTGCATTCGCCATAAAGCCATCAAAACCTCTGTCATTGTATGCTGTAGAAAGGTCCCAGGTGCGCTGTTGATAGATGTGATGAACAAAAGCAATATCAGCGTTGACAGTAAAGCGGTCACTAAGTTTATATTGCGGAGTGAAACCAACAATGAAGTTGACCATGTTATCTTTGTCAGGTCCATCACTTTCACCGAAAAGCGGCGCTCCTTTCTTCTGATTGGAAGAATACCCCATCCCGCCATGGAGAAGTAAACCAAAATGCTTAGTAAAATCCTCGAAATTAAGGGTACGTCCTAAATTTGCGGTTAATTGCAGTGAATATCTAAAATAATTAGATCGAAAAGGTAATGACTGATCATTACCGCCGAATTCATCGTTTTTGATACGATCATAACCGAAATCAGCCTTAATTCCAAACTTGTTATTGAACATGAAACGACCACCGATATTCGTATGCATGAATCCAAGGGTGTTTGACCAATAGCCTGGAGCGTAAGGAGCAACGCCGTTGGTAACGCCAATATTATAGGATAACGACCATCTGTCGCCATTCGATTGACTGTAACCCGAGGCATGAAAAATCATGACTACAGCGGCTAGTATAAATAATTTGTTTAACATCTTATATATCACGGCATAATGTATTACAAACAAATATAACAAATAAAAATGAACTTTGGCTTTTTATTTTTTTACGCCATTTTTTAAATGGTTTATACGAGAAATGAAAGGTATTGATTTGATGGTTCGGGCTCCGGGCTTCGGACTTCGGGCTTCGGACTTCGGACTTCGGGCTTCGGGCTTCGAGTGCATTTCGGCAAGCTCAATATGCTCCTCAGCCCTCGTGCCTCAGCCCTCGTGCCTCAGTCCTCGTCCTCTTCTGAAGCCTAAGGTTCTCGAAGGCTGAAGTTTGAGGTTCTCGATGGCTGAGCCCCCTAAGCACTTCGCTTTCCTTTAAAAATGATATTGTATATAGCCTTGAAAAACAACTTGGTGTCGGTAAAGTAGGGGTTTTTTTCTTTCATTTTGAGGTACTTGAGTTCAGAATTGAGTACACTTTTCAGGCTGCTTTTTTCGTTAAAGGCTACGTATGGCGGGATGCATCCAGGTTTGTATTTTTTTCTGAGCTCTTGAATTTCTTCGGGTATATCTTTAAAGTATGCAGGGGCTACAGGACGAACACCCACGAGTTTCATATCTCCTTTTAATACGTTGATCAATTGCGGTATTTCATCGATCCAATATTTTCTTAATCTACGCGCCCACAACGTAGTACGAAAGTCATCTTTGATCTTTCCGTTTTCAGCATAACCATGGTTTTCTATAAGATATTCCTGTAGGAATTCAGAATAAGGATGCATGGTACGCAATTTATAAACACCAATAATTTTACCATTTTTTCCTATGCGCGTCATTTTAAAGAGTGGCCCATAGCTCGGTTTTGAAGTGCTAGGAGCTTTAATTTTTTTGCAAACGACAAAGGCATCTTCTTGACGATCAATCACTTGTTCGATTTCGAATCCACAACTGATTAGTCTTCCTAAAACTTCAGCTTTAGAGAGAATTCTGTTTTTGCCTCTGGTGATACCAAAATAGAGCTTTTTAATGCCGACAACTTTTGGCATAATGCGCAATAACGCAAAATCCCAGACCTTTACGAAACCGCCAACAATGGGTATGTTTCTAGCTGTTCGTTGTTTCCTCCAATGCTTGAGGAACTGTGCATGGACGACATAGTGATCTCCATTTTCGAGGTTTTCGTTTACTTTAATCAGGTGCTGGTTGATATAGCGAATATCATTTATCCTTCGACTTTCGAAATATGCGCCTGATATCTTTAAATCTTTCAGTGCTATTGAAAGACGCCGTGGAATATCATCGTCAGATTTTTCATGATCAGCATCACTTTGACGCCCAGCATGTTTTTCAGATGCCGGAGTTGCTGGTTTCACATGAATGTAGTTTAAAACGTGCATTTTATTAATGTATTCCCATACGAATTTACGAAAAATTGTTGAGTTTGGATGTGTTGCGTTTGTTTAGATTTAAATTGAAGGAGCTTCTTTGTCTCAGTATAGAGTTTGGGTTTGGTTGTTTAAAGCGTATTGTGGGGTTTTAATTTCATTACAAGTGTAAGTCTTTTTGGGTTTCCCGATTCTCGGGACAGGTATTGTTTGTATTTCTCTGCGGTAGTGAGTGCTTTGGTTCGTATCGTCTTGTTTTATTTTTTTTAACAATTTTCTGTTGAAACTTATGGGTTTGCTGAATTTTTCTTAGATTTATCGCAGTAAAAGCATTTAGCTGCTCTAATAACAATTATACGATTATGAAATATTTGACAAGAAAACTACTATTAACTTTTATTGTTCTTACGGTTTTTGGATTTGGAACATCTTTTTCCCAGCAGACCTTTGAGTGGGTTTCGGCTTATCAAGGTGGAGAGAATGCATTTGGGCAAGACATGCAGACCAATAGTTCTGACGAAGTGGTGTCTGTAGGCTATTTTACTGGTTCTGTTGATTTTGATCCGGGACCAGGAACGTTTAATTTGACTGCTTCAGTAACTAATCAAGATATGTACGTCTCTAAATTGGATGTCAATGGTGATTTGGTCTGGGCTCAACGCTTTGGAAATGCTGACCGAAACAGAGCGAATAATGTATATGTAGATGACAATGATGATATATATGTAACAGGTTACTTCGAAGGTACAGTCGATTTTGATCCCGGTGCAGGTACAGCAAACCTAACTTCTCAAAATATTGTATCTGCTTTCGTACTGAAATTGGATACTGATGGTAACTTTTTGTGGGTAAGGAAGTTTGAAGGACCAAGTGGAGTTTCTGAAGGCTTGGAAGTTGCTGTAGATAGTAATTCCGATGTTGTTATTGGAGGTTATTTTACAGATGATTGTGATTTTAATCCTGCTGGAGGAGGTCTTGTATATAATTCTTCTGTTGGACGTGACGGTTTTATTGTTAAACTGACATCTACTGGAGCTTTTGTTTGGGCTCGACATTTGGAAGGAAACAATGATAATCGCGTAAACACGTTGTCAATTGGAGCCGACGATCAAATCGTAGTTGGTGGTTTTTTCGAAGGTCAGTTGGATTTTGATCAGTTCAATCCAGGAACAACTGTAGAAACTACAGGTTCAGGTCCAGATATTTTTGCTGCACAATACGATGATGATGGAATGAATGAGTGGGCTGTTAGCACTGGAGGAGCTGGGACTAATACAGTGAACCGACTTTCCGTCAATGATAATGGCGATGTATTTTTAACGGGACAATTTGTTAACACAGTTGATTTTGATCCTGGAGCTGGTACGGCGAATATAACAGCAACCAATAATGAATCGTATTTATGGTCGCTCGATGGTTCAGGTATTTTTAATTGGATACAGCGTATAGGCGGTACAGGTCAGGATTTAGGATTAGGTGTTGCTAATGGTCCTGATGGTTCGGTTTATGCGACAGGATATTTTAATAATACTGCCGATTTTGATGGAGGAACCACTATGACAAGTCTTGGTGGACACACGATATATGTAGCGAAATATTTGGATGATGGAACACTTGAGTGGACCCAGAGAATGGGAGGTCCTGGAGGTGATGATTATGGTTACAACCTTTATGTTGATGAAAGTTGGGATGTTTTGACGACAGGATACTTTGCTAGTGATTGTGATTTTGATCCCGATGGAGGCGGGGCAAATGTTACAGCAACTAATCGTGATGCCTATGTTCATAAACTATCGCAAACATGTACAGCACCGACAATTACCAACGTTGATGCGTTAAACACTATGCTCTGTCCTGGTGTTGTCGATTCGACAAAAGTTTACGTCGACGGTACATTAAACGATGCTGTAGAGTGGTCGTGGTACGAAGGTTCATGTGGTGGTACTTATTTAGGTTCTGGAGATTCACTCACGGTTCGCC
>CAYFTH010000065.1:0-1649 GCA_964346075.1 uncultured Fluviicola sp.
ACAATTTCCAGTTCGTTGCTCCTTCGCTCAACTATGATGCGCGTCGCCAAACCTCTTCAATCAGGGTGGAATCAATCATTTACACCTCCAATTTATAGCATACTTGGAAATAAAAAATATCTATTTTTTGCTTTTGATAGTAGCTTCTAATTATCAAAATACTTTCCTGACGAACTTAGCGACTGAACTTGGTAACCCATTCACAAAAAAATCTCAATGATTAGATCACCCCCTTCACGCTATGAAACGTTTAGAATTATAAACGGACAAGGGATATGAAGAGGCTAAAATAGTCGCATCGGACATCAGTTATATTATTTATAGAAATTTGCTATATCATCCAAACTGATTTGACCTTCATAAATGGCTTTGCCTACGATCGCTCCATACAAACCTTTTTCTTGCAGTTCGATCACCTCATTCATAGAGGCAACACCACCGCTGGCAATCAAATTCAATTCGGGAAACTGATTGATAATGGTCGAATACAATTCAATCGATGAACCAGACATCATTCCATCTTTGGCAATGTCTGTGCAAATGGAAGTAGCAACGCCACGTGCTGTAAATTTTTTCAAGAACTCAAAAAGCTCCAAACCACTATCCTCTTTCCATCCATTGATGGCGATCTTTCGATCTCTCACATCAGCACCAAGAATTATTTTATCCGCTCCATGATCTGCAATCCAACGATAGACAGTTTCTGGATCTTTTACAGCAATACTTCCTGCGGTTACCTGTTGTGCTCCTGAACCCAGTACTTTCTTGATATCCTCATCCGATTTAACGCCACCACCAAAATCAATCTTAAGGTTTGTTTGAGAGGCAATTCGTTCCAAAACGGGATAATTCACCACTTTTTTTGACTTGGCTCCATCGAGGTCTACCAAATGTAGCTGTTTAATACCATGATCTTCAAAAGACTTTGCTACTTCAAGCGGGTTTTCGTTGTACACTTTCTTTTGCTCATAATCACCCTGAGCGAGACGCACGCATTTTCCTTCAATGATATCAATAGCTGGTATAATTTTTATCTTCGTGTTCATCTTACTGATTTAAAAAGTTTTGAATGATCATCTCCCCTAACTTGCTACTTTTTTCAGGATGAAACTGACAACCGTAGAAGTTATCCTTTTCCAATGAAGCAGAAAACTTGATTCCATAATCACAAGTTGCAATTGTCTCATCTGTTAATGGTACATAAAAACTGTGTACAAAGTAAGTTTGCCCCACTACTCCCTCCATTATTGATGATCCATCCAGCACATCGTTCCATCCCATGTGAGGAACTTTCAGGGCATCATCAAATTGCTTTACATCCACATCAAAAATACCGAGCCCTTTCACGTTTCCCTCTTCTGAAAATCGGCACATCAACTGCATTCCAAGGCAAACGCCTAGGACTGGTTGCTTTAAATTTCGAATTACTTCGGTTAGCCCTCTCGATTCAATAGTTTCCATGGCTGCTTTTGCGTGTCCCACTCCGGGAAAAACAACGTAATCCGCAGCTTCGATCTTCTTTGGATCATCGGTCAGCAATGGTTCATACCCCAAACGCTGGAAGGCAAAATTGACAGATTTCACATTTCCTGCTCCGTAATCAATAATGACAATATTTTTCATTTGTTCGTTTCAATTTTCGGTCTTCG
>CAYFTH010000065.1:1749-5272 GCA_964346075.1 uncultured Fluviicola sp.
AGCCGAAGCCCGCGTTATAATTTCCCTTTTGTACTCGGTAAAAATGCTTCATTCACCTCTCTTTTCTTCGCCATTTTGATCGCTTTGGCAAAGGCTTTAAAAATACTCTCGATCTTGTGGTGCTCATTCTCCCCTTTCGCTTTAATATTCAAGTTACAAAGCGCAGCATCAGAAAAACTCTTAAAAAAGTGCATAAACATTTCTGTCGGCATATCTCCCACCATTTCTCTTTTGAATTTCGCTTTCCAGACTAACCAGTTCCGTCCACCAAAATCAATTCCTACTTTCGCGTGGCAATCATCCATAGGCAAAAAGAATCCGTACCGTTCCACGCCGATCTTGTTTCCCAATGCCTTTCTAAAGCATTCACCAAGCGCAATAGCAGTATCTTCGATTGTATGATGTTCATCTACTTCGAGGTCTCCTTGTACAGAAATATCCAGATCCAAGGCACCGTGGCGAGCAATCTGCTCCAACATGTGGTCAAAGAACTTCAACCCTGTAGTGATCTTGGCTTTTCCAGCACCATCCAGATCCAATGCGATATCAATAGCTGTTTCTTTCGTGGTACGTTGCACCGAAGCTGTTCTTTCGCCTAAACGAAGAAAAGTGTAAATCTCTTTCCAGTCGCGTGTTTTCAATACAACTGAATTCAATATTTCTTTTTGCTCTACAGCAACCTCTCCAGTTCCCGGATCATTTGGGTTTTCCATATAGATGCCTTTTGTTCCCAAATTTTTAGCCAATTCCATGTCGGTCAGTCGATCACCGATCACGAAGGAATTTTTAAGATCGTAGTCTCCTTCGATATAACCTGTCAACAATCCCGTCCGTGGTTTGCGCGTCTGTGCATGATCCTCAGGAAAGGAACGATCGATACATTGTTCTGCAAATACGACGCCTTCATTTTCTAAGGTCTGAATCAATAGGTTATGAGGTCCTTCAAAGTCTTCATAAGGATAAGCATCGGTTCCGAGACCATCTTGATTCGTCACCATCACCAATTCAAAGTCGAGTTCTTTGGCTATGCGCGATAGATTACTGATCATTCCCGGATAAAAAGAGAATTTCTCAAAGGAATCTACCTGATAATCCGTTGGTGGCTCTTCAAGCAGGACTCCATCTCTGTCTATAAATAATACTTTCTTCATTGTTATCAATTAATGGTGTCAAACACCTCCATAAAACGGTTATTTTCTTCTTTGGTGCCAACTGTCAAGCGAAGACAATTTTCACAACCATAAGCTGTTGTTCTGTTTCTAATAATGACACTATGTTCTACAAGTCTCTCATAGCAATGGTTTGCATCACTTACTTTAAATAGAATGAAATTGGCATCTGTAGGATAAACGCCTTTTACTTTTTCATGCTTCTGAAGATAATTCTGCAGACGAGACCGCTCTAATTTTAACCGGGTCACTTCTGATAAAACGTCCTCAATACCATCTAGACGATTCAAAGCCATTTCCTGAGAAACTACGTTGACATTATACGGTGGTTTTATACGATTCAGCACCTCAATAATCGCGGGATGAGCAATTCCTATTCCCACTCGTATCCCAGCCATTCCGAAAGCTTTCGAAAAGGTCTGACTGATCATGAGGTTCTGATAATTGGATAACTCATTGATCATAGAGGCATTGTCTGAAAAATCAATATACGCCTCGTCAACAACCACCAATCCATTGAATTGATCCAGGATTTTTTTAATACTCGTTCTACTCAGCAGATTCCCGGTAGGGTTATTCGGAGAACATAAAACGATCATTTTCGCTCCTTCGGCAACCGCAAGTATCGCAGCTGCATCCAGTTCAAATTGTTCATCCAGGGCGACTTCAGTCAACTTCACATTATTGATATTGGCCAACACCTTGTACATGCCGTATGAAGGTTTTATCGTCACCACAAAATCTTCTTTCGGTTCACAGAAAGCGCGAAAGACCAGGTCCAAAATCTCATCAGAACCGTTTCCTATAATCAACTGATCTTCCCGAACATCGCGAAGTGTTGCAAATGCGCTTTTCAACTTACGCTGCTGAGGATCAGGATAGCGGTTCACCTTTGAAGGAAAAGGATTTTCGTTGGCGTCGAGAAATATTCCTGCATCACCGTTAAACTCATCCCTTGCCGAAGCGTAAGGTGTCAATGTTCGCACATTATCTCTAGTGAGTGTTTTTATATTAATTGCTTTCATCGTCGATCGTTTTTAAACGTAACGTCACAGCATTTTTGTGCGCTGTCAATGCTTCAGCAGCTGCCATCTCTTCTACCACAGGACCCAATTTAGACAACCCTTCCTTTGTAGCTTGCTGAAAAGTAATTTTCTTCACAAAACTATCCAGTGATACACCGCTGTGCATTTTTGCGAAACCGTTTGTTGGTAATGTATGATTCGTTCCGCTGGCATAATCTCCTAAACTCTCAGGTGTATAATCACCGATAAATACAGATCCAGCATTTCTGATTCCTTTTATCAAATCATCATTGAATCGCGTAGACAAGATCAAGTGTTCAGGCGCATATTCGTTGATGACATCTAACAACTGTTCTTTCGAAACACAGATCAATTTGGCATAGTTGAGCGATTGCGTTGCGAGATCTTCACGAATTAGATCACTCAATTGATTGTTGATTTCAACTTCCACTCGGTCGAGTAATGCTTCATTATCTGATAATAAAATAACCTGACTGTCCGCTCCATGTTCCGCCTGAGACAAAAGATCAGCAGCAATGAATGCTGGATTCGCCCCGTGATCCGCAACAACCATTACCTCAGAAGGACCTGCCGGCATATCGATCGCCACGCCATTTTGTTGCGCATATTGTTTTGCGGCAGTCACATATTGATTTCCCGGACCCACTATTTTATAGACATTTGGAATGGATTCTGTTCCATAGGTCATACCTGCGATCGCTTGAATTCCCCCAACTTTAAAAATCTTATCAATTCCAATGAGATCAGCAGCGTAGAGAATGGCAGGATGAATTTCTCCTTTATCGTTGGACGGAGAGCATAATACGACCTCCTTACAGCCCGCAATTTTAGCCGGTATACCAAGCATCAACACAGTAGAAAACAAAGGTGCTGTCCCTCCCGGGATGTACAAACCTACCTTATCAATACCCACAGATTTGCGCCAGCACGTAACGCCCGGAAATGTTTCAACCTCCCGAATTGGTTCTTCTTGTGATTCATGAAAAGCAGTAATATTTTCTGCGGCACGCATAATGGCGCTTTTCAGCTCGTGAGAAACTTCCGTTTTGGCATGCTCGATCTCCGCTTGAGAAATACGTAAATCATTTAATGCTACTTGATCAAACTGCTGAACGTATTTTTTAATGGCACGATCTCCATTCGAATGAACATCCTCGAAGATTCCCGAAACTACATCCGTCAGATTCTTTTGCTCCAATGCCGGACGCTTTAAAGCTGCTTCTAATTCTTCTTCTGATGGATCAATAATTTTCTTCATATTTCTGAACACTTAACGTTAAACTTTTATACTGAGCGACTTGTGCTGAG
>CAYFTH010000065.1:5372-16829 GCA_964346075.1 uncultured Fluviicola sp.
AACTCTATCTAACCATTTTTTCAATCGGCACAATCAATATTCCCTCAGCACCTGCATCTTTCAGCGCATCAATATTCTCCCAAAATTTATCCTCATTAATAACAGAGTGTATCGAAATCCAACCTTCTTGTGCCAAAGGAATCACCGTTGGACTTTTAATACCCGGTAAAATATTGGTAATCTGATCCAGCTGCGATTCAGGAGCATTTAACAAGACATACTTGCTATTCTTTGCAGAAAGTACACTCTGAATGCGGAAGATTAATTTCTCCAGTACCGCCCGTTTTTCATCTGAAAGCGTTGGATTACTAATTAACACCGCCTGAGATCTCAACATCACTTCCACTTCTCGTAGACCATTCATGAATAAGGTATTACCCGTACTCACAATATCGCAAATCCCATCTGCCAACCCAATCGTTGGAGCAATCTCTACCGAACCCGATATCGTATGAATTTCTGCCTCAACATTTTGTTCTTTCAGGTATTTTTTAAGTGTAACGGGATAAGAAGTGGCAATTTGCTTTCCCTGGAAATCCTTTACTGTTTGGATAGCCGAATTCTTCGGAGCAGCCAGTGATACTTTGCACTTTGAAAAACCAAGTTGCATCTCGGTATCGACCTTTGGCTCCTGTTCAAAGAGAATATTCTCTCCAATTATGGCGATATCAGCAACACCATCCTCTACATACTGCGGGATATCACTATTGCGTAAAAACAATAGATCTAAAGGGAAATTATCTACCGAGGCTTTTAACTGGCCTTGCGCTTTTGGAACTTTAATCCCACATTCTTTGAGGATCTCTAGTGACCCATCGAGCAATCTTCCCGATTTTTGTACTGCAATTTTAATTCTTTCCATTGTAGTTTTCAATTAGTGCTTGCTTTCGAACGGAAAACAAAAAACCCGCTCGAATCAACAAGCGGGTTTCTATTTATGTAAAATTATTCACATACAACATCAACTCGCTTTTGGCGAATTCCAGTGATGATGATGTGTTTTTTTCATATTCATGTTCGCAAATATAAATAAAGATTAGAAAAGCTCAGCCCTGGAACTTATCATTTTACATTTTCTACACATTTTGTCTTAAAAATAACAGCTAAGACTGCTGAAATTGTGCAAAATCTTTAGCAAAATAAGTTAGAATGCCTTTCGCTCCCGCTCTTCGAATGCTTAGCAACATTTCGGTCATCGTCGACTCGTAGTCCAGCCACCCTTTTTCAACTGCAGCGTGGAGCATCGCATACTCTCCCGATACGTTATAAGCTGTTACCGGTAAAGTTACATTTTCATCAATCGTTTGAATTACATCGAGATAAGAAAGCGCAGGCTTTACAATTAACATGTCCGCACCTTCCTCAACATCAAGAAAAGCTTCACGCAACGCCTCTTTTTTGTTAGCAGGATTCATTTGATAGGTCTTTTTATCTCCGCTTTTAGGTGCAGAATCCAGAGCCTCTCTAAACGGTCCGTAAAATGCACTGGCATACTTTGCACAATACGACATAATACTAGTATTCGTATATCCATTTTCGTCGAGTACTTCGCGAATATACCCCACTCTTCCATCCATCATATCAGAAGGTCCAATAATATCATACCCCGCTTGTGCCTGTGCTAAACTCATATCCGCCAGAATTGGCAGAGAGGCATCATTGAGAATCTTTCCATCATCAACGAGACCATCATGTCCATCGGTACTGTAAGGGTCGAGCGCTACATCACTCATGATTGTGATATGCGGAAATTCCTTTTTAAGTTTTGCGACAACTTCGAGATAAAAATTATCACTTTGATAACTGTAGGTAGCTTTACTGTCTTTTAATTCTTCAAGAACTACAGGAAAGAGAACAAAGTTTTTGAGGCCCAGCGCAACACAACGCTCCACCTCTTTTATCACAACATCTTTCCCCCAGCGATAGATACCAGGTAACGCATCAATCCTTGATTCTTCACCTAAATTATTGGTAACAAATAATGGATATATGAGATGATCCACACTCAATTGTGTTTCCTGAACCATATCACGAATTGCGATCGATTTTCTATTTCTTCGAGGTCTTGCGTACATAATAATTCTATAAATATTTATAAACAAAAATAACAAGATATGGTCATTCCACGGTTCAGAGGAGAAATTTTCACGAAAAACTGATAAAATTCATACGTAGCCATTAATTTTTATTATTTTAGCCTACGATTTAAACAATTTAAGCACAATGAATTCAAGAAAAAATCTATTAGTTATCGGAAGTCTAGCCTCTTGCCTGATTTTCTCTGCATGTGGAGAGGACGATTCGACAGTTGACAAAGACCGCGAGAAAAAAGGTAAAAAGCAAGTAGACAAAACTTTGTTAGATCCTGACCGATCATTCAACACTACTTTTGACGGTAAGTTATTCTCTGTACCTTCACCTGTTCAAACGGCTCTGTTGATCAAGTCATTGGAAATTCCTTTTGATGCAACATTACTGAATGACAAGGAAAATGTCGGTAATTACTCAGAAGAGAATGCAAAAGCCATCAATTTAGGAGTTTATGGGGCTGATTTAGGATATGTCACACTTTACGATCAAAATGCGAAAGCGATCTCTTATTTGAGTACTGTTGAATCGCTGGCTAATGATCTTGGCATTTCCGGCGCTTTTGACAAAACGTTTTTGAAACGCTTTGAAGCCAATAGTGATAATGAAGATAGCATGTTAGTAATCTTGTCTGATGCATTTCGAAAAGGCGATAATTTCTTAAAAGAAAATGAGCGTAAAAACACTTCCGCTTTAATTCTAACCGGAGGTTGGCTCGAGTCGATGCACTTAGCAACTAAACTTTATGAAGAAAGTGAGGAAGACAAGATTTTGCAACGTATTGGGCAGCAAAAGCAATCCTTAGGGACGATCATTGAATTGATGGAGAAATACAATAAAGATGGTCGCAATGACGCTTACATTGCACAATTTTCATCGTTGAATGAGTTATTCAAGCAAATAAAAGTTTCTTATGAATACGTGGAGCCCACGACGAATGAAGATAAGAAGTTAACGACAATCAAGAACAAGATGAACATTGACTTGTCAGATGAACTAGCTACAAAGATTATTGAACAAGTCGCATCGATCAGACAAAATATAGTTGAAACACAAGAAAGCTAGTTAAGAATTAAAGAGAAAAGCATATTACCATGAAAAAAGGAATTATAATAGGTGTTTTATTCGCAATCGTTAGTGCATTTTCTGTTAACGCACAAGATTGTGATTCAATTTATCGAGTCGTAGAAAATTATTTGGTATCGAACGAAGAAGGACGAACTTTCGTCTCCGACGGTCAGGTTTACACGGCATTTTTGGATAATGAAAAAGCTGAGTTCACGACCACTTTATATGGAGGTTCTGTATATCGCATAGCTGCTTCTGCAGGAGTGAAGGATGATTACGCTTTATTCACTGTACGCGATATGGATGATAATATACTTTACACAAATGAGGATCATCTCAATAGCCCTTATTGGGATTTCAAAGTTGAATCGACAATACCCGTTAAAATTCAGACTGAATTAGACACCAATAAGAAAATCACGGGTTGTATTGTCATGATGATTGGATTCTTAAAATAGCTTTGCCTGTTAATTGTTTGACGCCCTATGAGTGAAAGAATTCTTCGTGCTCTAATGCAGCTTTTTGCAATCATTGCAAAAGTCGACGAGATATCTGAAGATGGTGAAGCAGACGAGATCACCAGTTCGAAGGGGCGTAAAATTGTTAAACTTTTTCTCAGTCAAGAACTGAACGCGGAGCTCGTAGAGGAATATTTACATGTATTCGACGAATTTCTCAATACCCACCATGGTGTTAAACGCAAAAAGGACGGCCGCCGAAAGAGAACATCGGTTAATTCTGTAAAAATTTTACGTATTTGCTCTGAAATTAATCAAGAGCTTACGCAAAGGCAGAAGTTCATTGTGCTCATTCGTATCGTTGAATTTATTCAGGCGAATGAAGACATTACAGAACAGGAACTCGAGTTCGTTAATACTGTAGGTGAAGCGTTTAACGTAAGGCCAGAGGAGTACGATCAAATCTATAAATTCGTTGAAGCAGATCCCGATAAACACTTGGACATTCCCAATGTCATGTATTTACGGTCAGTTACATCTGAGCGCTGGGGGCATGCCAAGCAAATGCAAGTTGAGGGACTTGATGGAACCATTGGTATTTTACGAATAGAGAGTATCAACTTGTTTTTCTTCCGCTACTTAGGCGAAGATCAAGTTACATTAAACGGTCAAATTGTTCCAAATGATCGCCAGCATATATTTACTCCCGGGTCAACTATACGTACTCCCAAAATCAGTCCGATATATTATTCTGATGTCATTTCTCAGTTTTTAACGGACGAATCCTCTGAAAAATTACTTTTTAGGTGCGAAGATGTTGAATATCGTTTTCCCAACGGGGATTTAGGACTGCATAAAATTGATTTCGCTGAAAATAATGGTGGCCTTATAGGCATAATGGGAGGATCCGGCGCTGGAAAATCCACACTGCTCAACGTCCTGAATGGTAATTACATTCCTTCCGACGGGAAAGTCACCATCAATGGAATTGACATACACCGCGAAAAAGAAGATATTGAGGGTGTCATTGGCTTCATATCTCAAGATGATTTACTGATCGAAGAGCTCTCAGTTTTTGAAAATTTATTCTTCAATGCCCAGCTTTGTTTTAAAGAGCTTAATAAAAGACAAATAGCCCGAAGAGTTATTAAAATCCTTAAGGCTATAGGGCTTTATGAAAGTAAAGATCTCAAGGTTGGAAACCCATTAGATAAAACGATATCCGGTGGACAGCGCAAGCGATTAAATATTGCACTCGAACTCATTCGTGAGCCTAGTGTACTTTTTGTGGATGAACCAACATCAGGTCTGAGTTCGCGCGATTCTGAAAATATCATGGATCTGCTCAAAGAACTCGCCCTGAAGGGCAAATTGGTCTTTGTGGTTATTCATCAGCCTTCTTCTGAGATTTTCAAGATGTTTGATCGACTCATGCTGCTTGATCAAGGTGGGTACCCTATCTTTTATGGAAACCCCATAGACAGTGTCGTTTACTTCAAAACCGAGATTGACCATGCGAACTGTGAAGAGCGCGAATGTCCCGTGTGTGGTAATGTCAACCCCGAACAGATCTTTAACATTATAGAGGCCAAGGTTGTAGACGAATTCGGAAACCAAACAAGCAAGCGTAAAATTAGTCCGAAAGAATGGAATAGAAGGTATCTGGAATCACGCCCGGAAGCAGACACTGAAGAAGTGAAAGAAAAGCCACATGTGATTCATAAAATACCCAATAAATGGAATCAATTCAGGGTCTATTTTACGCGTGACGTACTATCAAAGTTAACGAACAAACAGTATATTTTAATTAATACCGTTGAAGCGCCTGCCCTCGCTCTTATTCTTGGTTTCTTTGTCAAGTACTTCGGACATACCAAAAAAGGCGTGACGTATACTTTTGAAAATAGTGAGAATTTACCTCAATTTTTATTTATTGCTGTGGTCGTCGCACTTTTTTTAGGACTCACTGTTGCCGCAGAAGAAATTATCAAAGACCAGAAAATTCTTAAACGTGAATCGTTTCTGAACCTTTCCAAAGGAAGTTATCTATTTTCAAAGGTTACGATTATGTTTATCATTTCTGCCGTACAGACGTTGCTTTTCGTGCTCATCGGTAATTATATTTTAGAAATTCGAGGAATGTGGTTCGAATACTGGTTTATCTTGTTCTCCACCTCTTGTTTCGCCAACCTGTTGGGACTTAACATTTCTTCTACATTTAATTCAGCCAAAGTAATTTACATTCTGATTCCGATCATGATTATACCGCAATTATTATTTAGTGGAGTCATCGTGAAATTTGATAAATTACACCCTATTTTTTCGCAGGAAAATAGCGTTCCCTGGATCGGTAATGTGATGGCTTCACGCTGGGCATACGAGGCATTAGCTGTGTCGCAATATAAAAGAAATAAATTCGAAGCCCCATTTTTTGATATTAATCAGCAGGAGAGCGAAGCGTCATGGAAACGCGATTATTGGTTGCCCGAAATGCGGAATCAATTGAATATATTGAGTAATTATTACAAAGATTCTTCAAAGCAGTCAAAAGTCTCTCAAGCACAAGCTCTTCTCGCCCATGAAATCAGAAAAGAAGAAAATCTGTATGATCCTTCGCTCGATTTCACTTGTGGAAATTGTGTCGAACAGCTTAAAAATGATCAATGGAATACTGACTTGAAAAGCGCTATTGACTCATATTTAAAGATCTTGAATGACGTTTACAAAGCTGAAGTAAACGAAGCTATTGAGCGCCATTCTTCCAAGCTGAAGGCTATTGGTTCAGATCAATACAGATCCTTAAAAAAGAACTATTACAACGACGCTCTTAGTGATTTTGCTACGAATCGAAACGATTTAGATAAAATCGTAATTGCCAACCATCAACTTATTCAAAAAGCAGATCCAATCTATAAAATCCCGCGATATTCAGATTTCATGAATGCGCATTTTTATGCACCTGGTAAATTACTTTGGGGACAGTATATTCCGACGTTGTGGGCAAATATTCTCATGCTATGGTTTATGTCCTTAATCTTAGGGGTCACACTTTATTTTGATCTGTTCCGTAAAATTATTGAAGGAACGGGTAAGCTCCTGGGTCGATTACGATAGGTTATACCTCGCATAAAGCCTAATTGCCGATTGGTTTTTAAATCACCGAAACAAAATCCGTATTTTTGTGACCATGCTGAAAAATGCAGTTATACCGAAACATGTAAAATCGTTACTCTTGCGATTAGGAGCCGTTTTGTTATTCATGACAATCGCACGGATCATTTTTTTTGTTTTCAATTCCCAGTCTTTTATTGAAGTAACGATCATTGATTTTTTGGGCGGGATCTGGATGGATGCCATCGCTATTGGAATCTGGTATATGCCCTTTTATTTACTATCCCTTCTTCCCTTTCCTTTCACTTCCTCGCGATTCTATCGTGTTTTGCTAAGAAGCTTGTTCTTGTTGACCACCGCTTGTGTCTTAGGATTGAACCTCATGGATGTGGAATATTTCAAATATACAAGTAAGCGCAGTACGAGTGATATCTTTGATCTTATTACCGCAGGTAATGATTTTAACCAGTTATTCACTACATTTTTAACGGACTTCTGGTGGCTTATCGCATTGTATATTGGTCTTTTACTATTGATTAATAAAATTTATAGTCTTTTGTCACCTCCCTCAACCCGCTTCAAACCTTATCCATATATTAAGAGAATCGCTCATTTTTTTATTGTGGGTACTTTCTTATTTATCGTGGGTAGAGGTGGAATCGGATATCGACCGGCCGATATGTTAACAGCTTCGAAATTAACACGACCTGAAAATACGGCGCTGGTCAACAATACTCCGCTTTCAATGATTAAAACGATAGGGAAATCTGCACTACAACCAAAAAAATATTATAAAACGGATAGCTCCAAAATTTATAATCCAGTTCACCACGGTAGCCGAATCCATCAAATTGGAGATAATTTGAATGTCGTGGTTATTATCTTAGAAAGTTTTGGCAACGAGTGGCTGGGGAAAGTGAACGGACAACCTTTTACGCCTTTTTTAGATTCGCTACTCGATGAATCTTTATACTTTTCAAACGCTTTTGCAAACGGTAAAAAATCTATAGAAGCAGTGCCTGCTATCTTTGCAGGAATTCCAAGTCTAATGGAAAATCCATACATTTCCTCCCCTTATGGCATGAACAGTATTCAATCGCTGCCTCATTTGCTTCAGTCCAAAAATTATGAGAGTGCATTTTATCACGGGGCTACAAATGGATCTATGAAATTTGATGTCTTTGCCGCACACGCGGGATTTGATCATTATTTTGGCCGCAAAGAATATAATAACGATGATCATTTCGACGGTACATGGGGTATTATGGACGAATATTTCATGCCCTGGGCGGCTGAATCTATGACAGAAGCATTAGAAGAGCCCTTTCTTGCGAGTCTTTTCACCATCTCTTCACATCATCCTTATTTTGTTCCTGAAAAGTATCGTCAGAAACTTCCTGATGGATCTTCTCCTCTCGCTCAATCAACAGCTTATGCAGATATGAGTTTAAAATACTTTTTTGATCGTGCCCAAAAACAGCCCTGGTATGAGAATACTGTCTTTGTACTTTGTGCTGATCACACCCCTGCTGGCACCACTCCCTATTATACACGCCGTATTGGCATGTACCGCATTCCAATAGCGCTTTACGATCCTCAAGGACGTCTACCTAAAGAAAGAAATGACGAGCTTTTCAATCAAATTGATATTACTCCTACACTACTCGATATAATCGGTTGGGAAAATAATATTTATACATTTGGAAATTCTTATTTTAGCAGGAACAGAAAACCATTTACCGTTAATTATATCAGTAATACCTATCATTACTTGCAAGGTGACTATATGATTAATTACGTTGATGATCAGGTAACTGGGTTATATAATTATCAAATTGACAGTTTGATGCGCCACGACTCGTTATCTTATTATCCAGATCGGGCCGAATCGCTGAAAGAAAAACTACAAGGTTTCATTCAACGGTATAACCATGATCTCATTTATAATACGATGAAATTAAAATGAAAAAAACTATTCGCTTCATAATAAATCCAATATCAGGAGTGGGTCAGAAAAACAAACTACCTGATATGATCCGGAAATACCTGGATCAAGATCAGTTCGATTATGAAATTGTTTTTACAGAGCACCGTGGACATGGCGAACAACTTGCTCAGGAAGCCGTGGATCAATCGATGGATATTGTTTGTGCTGTTGGCGGCGATGGATCAGTGAATGAAGTAGGAAGTATACTCGCTCATACCTCCACCATTTTGGCCATCTTACCAACAGGTTCTGGAAATGGATTAGCGCGTCATCTCGGTCTAAATTTAAAATTGAAAAAAGCAATCAAAAATATCAATCGATTCAATCATCAATCAATCGATACCGTTTCGTTTGACAATAAAACATTTTTGAATGTTGCCGGATTTGGTTTTGACGCTCTGGTGGCCAATCGATTCGACCAGTACCACTCGCGCGGATTTTTTAGTTATGCAAAACTCGTTTTTCAAGCGTTTAAAAGTTATAAAGGAATTAACATTACAATTAATGAAGAGCAAACCTTCAATAGATTGTTGTTTTGTAGTTTTGCCAATGGTTCGCAATTTGGCAACGGTTTCATCATTTCGCCTCAATCCAACATAGAAGACGGTCAGATTGAAATTGTCTGTATCGAATTACCACACTTCTTCGGATTATTAATTCTAATTATACGGTCATTTTTCGGTACGATTCATAAATCATCACGGTATCATATGATGGCTGTTTCGCAAGCAACTATCTCATGCTCTACTCCAATTGCACATCTTGATGGCGAACCCATCACCATTGATAAAGCTGCAATAAAAATCCAATGTCATTCTGCTCCACTAAAAGTTATTATATAATGAACTATATTACACCTTCACTTGAAGAAGCACTAAAATATCTCGACCAATTAGATCCAGAAAAGCAACCTCAATGGGGTAAAATGCATCCTCAGGAAATGGTTGAACACCTTACTGATACCTTGAAAATTGCGACTGGTCAAATCAAGTTGCCACAAGTCACGCCAGATCAAGACTTAGACAAGACCTACGCATTTCTAATGTCAGAACATCCACTACAAAGGGAATTAAAAGTGGAATTCGCTCCTGAACATCGTAAGTTACGCCATGAACATATTTCTGATGCTATTGATGAATTTGCGGAAGTATGGATTACTTTCGAGGCGCATTACGAAAATCCAGATCAACGCGAACTTCACCCCTATTTTGGTAATTTAAACTTTGAAGAGTGGCAACAACTAAATAAAAAACACCTATCGCATCACTTTTTACAATTTGGACTTATAAAATAGATCGACCATGAACGTGAATATTGCACCTTCCTGGAAAAATGTTTTAAACGACGAATTCGAAAAACCTTATTTTAAAGAACTCGCGGAATTCGTAAAGCAAGAATACAGTTCGCATACTTGCTTTCCTCCAGGTAAACACATCTTTTCGGCATTTGATTATTCCACTTTTGACAAAACAAAAGCGGTAATTATTGGTCAAGACCCCTATCATGGGCCAAATCAAGCCAACGGACTTTGTTTTTCGGTAAAAGATGGAATTCCCATTCCGCCTTCGCTGAAAAATATATTTGAGGAGATCAAGAACGATCTTGGAAATCCTATTCCGACAACAGGTGATCTCTCGCGATGGGCTGAACAAGGAGTTCTATTGCTAAACGCTACATTAACTGTTCGTGCCCACCAGGCTGGCTCTCATCAAGGTAAAGGCTGGGAACAATTCACTGATGAAGTAATCCGCACTCTTTCTGAAGAAAAAGAAGGGATCGTTTTTCTGCTTTGGGGCGGTTTTGCTAAAAAGAAAACCAAGTTGATTGACACGAATAAGCATCACGTCCTCACCAGTGGTCATCCATCGCCACTGAGTGCGAATCGCGGCTATTGGTTTGGCAACGAACACTTCAGTAAAACGAATTCTATTCTGCAGCAATCCGGACGAAGTCCAATCAATTGGTAGTGTTTTATATATCGCCATTCTCTAACAGACTATAGTTGCCTTCATCAGTGAAAATCACATGATCTAAGACTTTCAATTCTATCATTCTGCCAAACTCAAAGAGCTGCTTTGTTAATCGAACATCTGATTCTGACGGCCTCAACGTACCAGATGGATGGTTATGACAGAGAATACACGCAGTTGCTTTCATATCCAACAACTCTTTAAAAATCATTTTCCCATCGGCAATCGTCCCTGACCTTCCTCCTTTTGAAACGAGTTTTTGAGCAATGACATGATTGGCTCTCGAGAGTCCGATAATTCGAAACTCTTCGTGTTGAAGATCGGCAAAATAAGGACGCATCAATCGATCTACATCCTTACTTTGTGATATCTTGAATTTCTTCTTAGGTATCTCTTTTGAACGTCTTCTCCCCAGCTCTAATGCCGCCATTAATGTAATTGCCTTAGCTGATCCGATACCGGAAAACTGCATAAAATCAGCCTGTGAGCACTTCCCCAACTGATGGAGGTTATTATCGCCTGCCTGAAGTACTTCTTGTGCAACATCAACCGCTGTCCTGGAACGCGTTCCTGAACCGAGCAGGATTGCTACTAATTCTGCATTACTCAATGCTGCTCTCCCTTTTTCTTGCATTTTCTCGCGAGGACGATCATCTTCTGCCCACGATTTAATCGTGTTTTTCGTGTTGTACATGGTGGTTAACTTTATAATTTTCAATTTAAGTTAATAAAAATAATTCGTTATATAAATTACTATTTTCAGAATTTAATCGAT
>CAYFTH010000066.1:0-14275 GCA_964346075.1 uncultured Fluviicola sp.
GTGAATTATGAATGTGAAAAAAGTTTTGCTCTTTTTTGCGCGCAGACTTGAAAATTGCAGGAATTAACTTTACTTTAGTGGCGAAAAATAATAAGCGAAATAATGAACTTACACGAATATCAAGGAAAATCGATTTTAAAGAGCTTTGGCGTTCCCATTCAGGAAGGAGTGATTGTTGAAAAATTAGAGGAAGCAGAAAGCAAAGCGAAAGAATTGAACGAAAAAACAGGAACCGATTGGTTTGTTGTGAAAGCTCAGATTCACGCTGGTGGTCGCGGCAAAGGTACTGTAGAAGAAACGGGATCTCACGGTGTTGTCCTGGCAAAGGGTCTTGACAAAGTAGAGGAAACGGTGAAAGGTATTCTCGGTGGACACCTCGAAACGGCTCAAACAAATGGGGTTGGTAAAAAAGTAAATAAAGTGATGCTCGCTGAGGATGTTTATTACCCTGGAGATAGCGAGCCTTCAGAAATTTATATGTCTGTACTTATGGATCGCGACAAAGGTCGCAACATGATCATGTACTCGACAGAAGGTGGTATGGACATTGAAACAGTAGCCGAAAAGACCCCACACCTTATTTTTCAGGAAGAAATCGATCCTCGTGTAGGAATTCAAGGTTTTCAGGCACGAAAAATCGCATTCAATTTAGGATTGAGCGGGAAAGCATTTAAGGCGATGACGAAATTTGTTACAGCGCTTTATAGTGCTTACGATGGTGCTGATGCCTCTATGTTTGAGATTAATCCGGTTTTGAAAACATCTGATGATAAAATCATAGCGGTCGATGCTAAGGTTACCTTAGACGATAACGCATTGTTCCGCCACAAAGATTACGCTGAAATGCGTGATAAATCGGAAGAAGATCCTGCTGAGGTAGAGGCTGATGAAGCTGGATTGAATTTTGTAAAACTCGATGGTAACGTAGGTTGTATGGTGAATGGTGCCGGACTGGCGATGGCTACGATGGATATCATTAAGCAGTCTGGTGGTAACCCTGCGAACTTCCTCGATGTCGGCGGTACAGCTGATGCAAAACGTGTGGAAAAGGCGTTTGACATTATTCTGAAAGATGATAATGTTCAAGCAATCTTGATCAATATCTTTGGAGGAATAGTACGTTGTGACCGCGTTGCACAGGGAGTTGTTGATGCTTATAAGAACATGGGTAATATTCCAGTGCCTATTATTGTTCGTCTTCAAGGTACGAATGCTGAAGAAGCGAAAAAATTAATTGATGATTCTGGACTTAATGTTCAATCAGCTGTTTTGTTACAAGAAGCAGCAGATAAAGTGAAAGAAATATTGGCTTAATAGCTATTAAAGTACGATAGAAGGGAACATGTAAAAGTGTTCCCTTTCTTATTTATGAATTTTTTGAGAAGAAATATGATCAAGTATAAAACGAGCGAAGAAATTGAACTTTTGCGTGAAGCTGCTCAAATTGTAAGCAGAACGCTCGGCAAAGTAGCAGAAGCTATTGATGTCGGTGTGACACCTTTAGAACTTGACGGTATCGCAGAGGATTATATTCGTTCACAAGATGCAATACCTGGATTTTTAGGATTGTATGATTTCCCCAACACGCTTTGTGTCTCGATTAACGATCAAGTTGTGCACGGATATCCTAAAGATGAGCCGCTTGAAGATGGAGATATTGTTTCTATTGATTGCGGTGCTGTCTACAAAGGTTATTATGGGGATCATGCGTATACCTTTCCCGTTGGAAATGTATCTGAGGAGAAACGCGATCTTCTTCGCGTGACACACGAATGCCTGAATATTGGAATAGAACAGGCCCGGGCCGGAAACCGTATTGGTGATATCGGATTTTATATTCAGCAACATGCAGAAAAACATGGTTACGGCGTGGTTCGCGAATTAGTGGGTCACGGGATTGGACAAACAATGCACGAAGAACCTCAAGTTCCAAATTATGGTCGCAGGGGTCGCGGTAAAATGATAAAGAATGGGTTGACTATTGCGATAGAACCCATGATTAACATAGGTACGGAGCGCATCAAATACCTGGATGACAACTGGACGATCGTTACGGCAGATAACCAGCCAAGTGCCCATTTCGAGCATGATATAGCAGTAGTGAATGGAAAGCCCGAAGTACTATCTACTTTTGACTACGTCGATGCGGCATTAGCGAAGAAATAGATGGCCTTTGTCTCAAAATATGTAAGCATTGCTTGCCTTACTTATTTGTTATATGGAGTAATCAGTCAATTCAATGTAGGTATATTCTTGCCGCCGCTTCCGCTCAAGCCTTTTCTATTACTTTTTTTTGTAGTGCTAGGAGGTATCCACCTTTTTAAAGCGGGTTTTCTGTTGAGCGAAGTGTCGCTTATTTTTCTTGTGGCCGCAATGGCTATTCAACATCACGCTTTTATAGAAACGTTCTCGTCGCAAGGTTGGATGTACACGAGCGAATTGTATTTCACTGAGGTAGTCTCAGTTATTGCTTTTATATGCTTCTTTACACACGTGCTCATCAGTTGCATTCCCGTGTTGAAGCGATTCTGGCCCGCGTGGTTTCCATTGTTCGGATTGTTGGTATTGTTACTATATACCTTTTTCTTTGAGTCTGGATTGACACTCCTCATTCCGTTATCGTTTTGGTCTTTGTTCGTATTCATTATTCGACGACAACCGCACACTTTTATTCAGCATCAATTCCGTTTTGCCCCGATTCTTTACGGTACGACCGTATTGCAATGGATGGACGAACTTACGCTTCAGTTATTTTCGTGATTCAAATTTATTTCGGGTTTATTGAAACAAAATCACTTTATTCCAGTATATTAGATAAAAACAAATAGATTATGAAAGTAGTAGAAAAATTTAGAGTATTATTTATGTTTATTGCCTTATTTGGAATGACTGTAGCCGTTTCTGCTTGCAATGAAGGAGGAGAGGACAGTAAAGATGATCAGAAAGAGATGGAATCGAAAGATCACGATGATCATGAAGATCATGAAAATCATGACAAGGAAGGTGGTGAAGACACAAGTGATGGAGGAAATGATCATCCTAATTAATTAATACTTAAATACTGATTTGAGTAGGAGAACTGCCTCAACTTGTTGGGGCAGTTTTTTTATTATAGCTTCTGAGTTACTGCCGCTCAAAGGTGAAGTCAACTTCAGGTCGAACGATAGTGCTGTCAATTTCCATGATGGGGTAGGCGAAAAAATTAATTGCACCAGATGCAGGACCAGGTTGGAATTCAATATCGCGACCTTGCGAAAATTCAATTCGGTTCGCCGGATGATGTCCAAAATAATAGGTAGCTAAATCACTGTATTTATTGGCCTCGCTAATATCCACCGGCCACCATTTTCCATTGGCGTGAAATTCTGCCCAGCAATGATAACCATTGACCCCACCTTCATCGCGATTTGCTGGAATGGCAGCTCCTATAGCAAATCGAGCTGGAATCCCTACTGACCTTGCCAGCGCAATAAAATAGGAGTGAAATTCACTGCAGTTGCCGCTCTGAGCATCGCAGGCGTAAATAGCATCCCCAGTTCCATACTTACCATCTTTGATGTATTTCATACTGTCTATAACATGGTCGTAAAGTGCTCGGGCCCACATCAATGTATCGTTCTCTAGCGTATCTTTAATCGCAGAATGGGCTATCGTTCGAAAACGATCGTTCACAGGAATGAGCGAGCTCGAAGATAAATACCGTTCCTTCTGATCCCCTAAAATAGCTTTATATGGGGACTTCTCCGATCTTTTGACGGCGTAACGAATAGTGAGTTCATCACCACTGTGCGACGGATCAAGTTTTATATAATAAGCTTGATTCCCAAGATCTTCGTCTTCCAGGATTGTTGTATGTTCGGGAAGTTGTTTTGATTCGACGATGACTTTTTGATAATCATTCGTTTGAGCGACAGGTATCCAGATCCGACCTTCGCCTTCTATAACAGGTAGTTTGATGGAGTAATTAAAATTGAAATGATCATTATCCTCTACAACACCCAGTAATGAGAAGTCGGCCTTATCTACAGGAACCGTATGCCAGCTGTCATTTTCTTTATCTTGTTTCCAGGTATAGAAAGGTTTACCATTGAGTTTGTGGAGAGAAGTCTTTACTACATCCATGTTTCCCGGTTCACCTTCTAAAAAGAAATCAACATCGTAAACATTACCGTCTTCGACGGCTAAATCGACACAAGCAAAGTATTGACCAGGTCCAAGGTTAGATAGATACTCGGTATGAACGCGCACGAGCCGCATTTTATAGTGCGCTGTATCGTTTTCAAATATAAAGTAACCATCATTTTTTTTCTTCTCGCGGTCAATGTATGCTTTAATCCCGGCTTCTATTTCATCCATGGATGCTTTTTGTACTTCATGTTTCTTTTCCGAGTCTTCCCCTTGTGGAGAGGAACATGCCCAAAGTACAGCAGCGATGAAGGGGAAAATGATATACCTCATGATGTAATGTTACTCTATTTTATGGTTTTTTCTATTATCGAAGTGATCGATTCAATTTTTTAGAAAATTCTTTTGATTAATAGCCACCATTCACGTAATAAAATGTCTAATTATTTTTCCATTTCTTCAATTCGCATTTGGCGCTGCATTGGATTTTCGCGTGATTGTTTTTCGCGAAATAATTTAAATCGAGTTGGTTCTGCTTCTCTTGGCCAACTATTATTGTTAAGATCTGTATCACCTGTTTCGAGGTAAGGATCTAATCGGAAATTTTCTACTTCCTGATCAAAAATAAATACTTTTGATACGTGGTAGTTATTACGACGCCAGATTTCTGCTGGAATACGAATAATTTCTTCACTTCCATCGACGAATTGAACCTGAATGATCAATGGCATCACTAGACCACCGAGATTATCAAATTGTAATTCGTAAAAATGTTTTCCGCTGTTCAATAAATCGATATCGTCTTGTGTAAGTCGACCTTTGAGTTCTTCATACTCTTTTTCATCCAATGGATCTACTTTGTAAATATCACGTTTGTTATAGAAATCGTTGAGCTCGGGTTTTCTTTCCGTCATGGTCTCCTTGATTTCTTTTTCGTTGCGGGTAACACCAATGTGTTCGTCAGCTTGTTCATCTTGTTCTTTTTGGAAGGCTTTTTCAACTTGAGGATTACCTGTGTTGAGCTGAAACCATTTAACGCTGCTCAACGAGATGTCAACATGATCTGTAGTATAGAACCACCCGCGCCAAAACCAATCGAGATCCACGCCAGAAGCATCTTCCATTGTTCTGAATAAATCAGCTGGTGTAGGGTGTTTGAACGCCCAGCGTTCGCAATAAACCTTGAAGGCATGGTCAAACAATTCGCGTCCCATAACAGTTTCTCTCAAAATATTCAGAGCCGTTGCAGGTTTTCCGTAAGCGTTATTTCCAAATTGCCAAATCGACTCAGAATTGGTCATAATGGGTGAGATGTATTCTTTATCGCCTCCCATATAATCTGCAATCAGATGCGCAGGTCCACGACGAGAAGGGTAATCACGTTCCCATTCCTGTTCGGTGAGGTACTGAACAAAGGTATTCAGCCCTTCGTCCATCCAGGTCCACTGGCGTTCATCTGAATTAATAATCATTGGAAAGAAATTGTGTCCCACCTCGTGGATAATCACACCGAGCATGCCGTATTTCGTTCTTTTCGAATAAGTACCATCTGGTTGGGGACGTCCACCGTTAAAGCAAATCATGGGATATTCCATTCCGATAGATTTTGCGTGTACAGAAATCGCTACCGGGTAGGGGTAGTCAATGGTGTATTTTGAATATGTTTCGAGGGTGTGAGCCACAACTTCCGTGGAATAGCGTTCCCACAATGGGTTCCCTTCTTTCGGATAATAGGACATGGCCATAATTTGATTTCCATTGATGTTGACAGGCATGGCGTCCCAAATAAATTTACGTGATGAAGCAAAAGCAAAATCTCTTACATTTTCCGCTTTAAATTTCCAGGTTTTCGTTGCTGTAGTCTTTGTTTGTTCATTTTCGCGAGCTTCTTCTTCTGTGACGATAAATGTAGGTTCAACATCGTTATTTCGAGCTGCTTCCATGCGCTTGCGTTGTTCGCTGGTAAGCACTTTTGATTCATTTTGCAATACTCCGGTTGCACCAACGATGTGGTCATCTGGAACCGTGATCTCAACCTCGTAGTCGCCAAAAGGCAATGCAAACTCACCACGACCGAGAAATTGCTTATTTTGCCAGCCTTCTACATCGTTGTAAACACACATGCGTGGAAACCACTGCGCAATGGTGTAAATGTAATTGTCCTCTTCTTCAAAATGTTCATATCCGGAGCGACCACCAATTTTCATTCGATCGTTTATGTTGTACCACCATTTCAGATCAAAACTTATGGATTTACCAGGAGCCAACGGCTTATCGAGATCAATGCGCAACATCGTTTTATTGATAGCGTAATTCATCGCTTCACCATTGGTAGCTTTAACATATTCAATCTTGTATCCGCCGTCAAATTCAAACATTTTACGGTGTACCCGACCGAGCGATCTGAAGTCTTCCATTCGCTCTACATTGATAAGTTTACTGTCGGAGTTTTGTGCTCTGACATTTTGATCGAGCTGCAACCATAAATAACGCAACGGATCTGGCGAATTGTTTTCGTAGTGAATACGCTCTTTACCGCGTATAATTTGTTTTTCGTCGTCGAGTTCTACCTCAATGTCATAACTAGCGCGCTGCTGGTAGTACTCGTGCCCGGGAGCACCAGAAGCCGTACGGTACACATTAGGCGTCGGCAACTCCTGGTACAACTGTCTAAATTTGTTGTTATTGATGTTTTCAGGATTGGGGTGCTCTTGTCCGAATACCAAAGTGGTCATGACGGTCGCCATGAATAAATAAATGTACCTCATAATTCTATAATTCTTTCTGGTTTATGTTTGAGAAAAGCGTAAAATTCTTTTTTGTTTCCGGTAAAGACGGTCAGCTTATTTTGTTGCTTGATGAAATAGTTCATCAATAAATCGTAACGAACTTTTAGTTTTGCAGGCCGGTCAATCTCCCGTGATATTAAGTAGAAAGTAGCTTCATCTTTCGTATTTACTGCCAGTCCCACGAGATCCAACTGAAGTTTTTCTTCGTCCAGGAATAACTGAAATCCATTATTGATTACTTGCGCCAATTTTTTCATACTTATGGGGTCTGTACTGCAAGACTCGAGCCCGACAATTTCCATATCTTTTTCCTTCATGTACTCCTCCAGATCATGTCCCGTTACGCTGATCGAAACTTCCAGACGATTGCTCTCTTCGTTATAGTCTAATTCAGCGAAAGACATGAAGTATTCATGGAAACTCATGAGTAACAACACAAAAGGAAATAATAAGAAAATGCGCGTTATTTTCATGGCGCCCGAATTTACATAGAATTTTCAAGGAACCGAATGAAATAGGCGATTTTTTTGCATTTTGATCGTTTAAAAGCTGATCTTTTGATTCAGTCTTATAAGTGAAATAAATTACTCTGTTGTCCGACCTTCTAATCCTTTCCATAAATCAGGGCGACGTTCCCGCGTTCTTTTTAGAGCCTCGCGTTCGCGGTAATCTTCAATTTTTTTAAAGTTTCCCGACAGTAACACTTCTGGAACTTTCATGCCTTTGTATTCCGCTGGACGCGTGTAAACAGGAGGAGAAAGTAATCCATCCTGGAAGCTGTCTGTGAGTGCGGATGTTTCATTATTCAACACACCAGGGATGAGTCTGATAATACTGTCTGCTACCACCGCAGCAGCTAATTCACCTCCTGAAAGCACATAAGATCCAATCGAAATCTCCATGGTGATGAAGCGCTCACGGATGCGCTCATCTACACCCTTGTAGTGACCACACAACAGCATCAGATTCTTGTGGAGGGATAATTGATTTGCACGAGACTGTTCGTAAACTTCACCATCAGGGGTCATGTAAATAACCTCGTCATAATCGCGCTCTTTCTGAAGCTTTTCTATGCAATCAGCAATGGGTTGTATAGCCATCACCATTCCTGCACCACCTCCGTATTGGTAGTCATCTACATTTTTATGTTTGTCTGTCGAATAGTCGCGAATGTTGTGCACGTGCACTTCAGCGAGTCCTTTTTCGTGTGCCCGTTGCAGTATGGAATGACTAAACGGTCCCTCTAAAAGGTCGGGTACGACAGTAAGAATATCTATTCGCATAGCGCAAAGATAATGAGATCATTTATATGCTCGCCCTCGTGGTACATCAAATATTGACTGCTTTAGGATGTTTCTATAATAATTCACTAACTTTGATAAACAACTGATAATAAGTTATTGAACTGATGAAGAATAACGAAAAATGATATTGAGAGTAATGAATTTAACAACAAGTTTCGTTTTATGGGGGGTGGTCTTTTTCTTTGCGCTAACATCCTTTTCTCAGCAAAATAGTGTTGACAGTATTACCCATCAGGGATATCAGCGTAAGTTTATGGTTCACACACCACCTGGATATTCGGTGAACAACGAAACCTCCCTGGTCATTACACTTCATGGTGGAAGTGGCAATATGCTCAATGTTCAGGGATTTACTGAAATGAATTTGTTTTCAAACCTTTATGGATTTGTCGCTGTTTATCCTCAGGGATATGCCGAAACAAATAATGGCGGATATTCCTGGGCCGATGGACGAGGAACGATAGCCGATGCGCAAAATATTGATGACGTGGGATTCATTAATAAACTCATTGATACGCTCATTTCCAACTATGCTATTGACACAACCAAGATTTACAGTTGTGGATTCTCCAATGGTGGATTCATGATGCAGCGTTTAGGGTGTGAAACACCAGAATCTTTTGCTGCTGTTGGAGCACTTGGTTGTTCTATGGACACCGCTTTGATTCAAACGTGTTCTCCTGCGCAGCCGTTGCCAACAGCCTACTTTTCGGGCACTAATGACCCCGAGGTGCCCTATGAGGGGGGTACCATGTCGAACCCATTAGTAGATCCTGTTGTACCCGTTGATACGGCTGTTCAGTTTTGGGTAGAAAATAACGAATGTCAATCATCTTCTTTTGAGGCTATTCCCGATACTGTTTTGGGAGATAATTCACAAGCTGAGTTATATAAATATACCGACTGCGCCTGTGATGCTGATGTGTATTTCTACAAACTGATTAATCACGGACATACATGGCCAGGTGTTCCCATTTCACAGTTTCCTCAACTTGGAAATACAAATGAAGATATCCACGCAAGCAACGAACTCTGGAAGTTTTTTAGCATGCATTCAAATTGCAGTTTCACGAATCAAATTAGGGCAGAAGAAAAACATAGGAAATGGAAGCTGTATCCCAATCCTTCTCGTGACCATTTGCTCATTAAGAGCGAATACCAAATTGAAAAAATAATCCTGTACGATCATCATGGTCGATTGATTTCGACGACAAAGAATAATAAGCTAGAAACAACAGCTCTTGCCCCCGGCGTTTATTCAATTGCCGTGAAATTCCGTGGAACCACAAACATTTACCGAAGAAAATTTATAAAAAAGTAACCGTGTTGGGCAGCTTAGAGTATGTTCATTTTTGCGCTTTTACACAAATTGGTTTAAAGCCTTATAGATTTCTTGTTGAAGTGTTTCACCGCGGTCCTTGTTATACCATTGTTGAAGTGTAATCTTCACTTCTTCAAAATCGGCATTTTTTTCCTTGAGCTCCTGATAAATCTTTTGACAAGGAACAGGTCGGGGACCCCAGGAAAAAAGATCTTGGTCGTTTTCATCGCGCACTACGAGTTTAGGGACTGATTTACCTCCGTTAGTTAGGTAATGATCGATCATGTAAGGCGCTGTATCCCGCCAAACGATTTTAAAATTGATGAGCTCATTTTCCTGAGTTAATAAATACAAAAAAGGAATAATGTGAGCTGCGTCACCACACCAGGGTTCAGTAATCACATACCAGGTTTGAGCTGCATCGATGGCGCGTATTCTTTGCTGAAGTTTAGCGTTGAGTTCCCCTTTCTTTAACCAACGCCTTTGTCGGGAAGCGTTTAATCTCAGGTAATTATGATATTCGGGCACGTCGTAGGGCGACGGCGGATTTTCAGCATTAATAATACGATCAAATTCAGCCAGGTACGTTTCCCAATTCGCCAAATTTTGCTTTTGATCTGTTTCTTTATTGTTCATCATTGTTTTTGGTCTGTTTTTCTTTTGACGGAATCTAAGATGAAACATTACAATTGCGAAATTGTTGGCCTAATTTTTAACAGGTCCTCACGGTAAGTAAACAAGAGCAGAAGATTTTCTGGATACAAGGTTCGAACGAAAATGCCGTGATACCAACGAGGAGTTCAAAAGATTGATTAATTTCAAGGCGTAATATTTAGAAAATAGCTCATGAAAGTTCATTTTATTGCCATAGGAGGAAGTGCCATGCATAATTTAGCGATTGCATTATCCCGCAAAGGTTACGCAGTGACGGGATCAGATGATGAAATATTTGAACCCTCCAAAAGCCGACTGGATCAAGAAGGAATTCTACCTGACGGTATTGGATGGGATTCTTCGCGTATCACGGACGATTTGGATGCTGTTATTCTTGGTATGCACGCGAGAGCAGATAATCCAGAGCTGGAAAGGTCGAAAGAGCTCGGACTGGAGATCTTTTCTTACCCTGAATACATTTACGAACAATCAAAAGACAAAAAACGTGTAGTTATTGGAGGTTCGCACGGGAAAACGACAATTACATCCATGATTCTGCACGCTTTAAATGAATTGAGCGTTGACGTCGACTACATGGTGGGAGCGCAATTAGAAGGCTATGACTGTATGGTGAAGTTAACATCAGCCAATGATGTGATCATTCTTGAAGGTGATGAATACCTGAGTTCTACCCTCGATCGCCGTCCGAAATTCCATCTTTATCAACCGCATATTGCATTGATCAGCGGTATCGCCTGGGATCATATCAATGTGTTTCCTGATTACGACGATTATGTGGATCAATTTGAAATCTTTTGTGATTTGATTCAGGAAAATGGTGTTCTTATATACAACGAACAAGATCCCACAGTAAAGCAGATTGCTGAAATCAAAGACCGTGCATTGCAATTAAAACCTTACCGAACCCCCGAATATACCGTTGAACCTGAGGGTACCGTCTTGCATTACAAACAAATGGATTTTGAGTTGTCTATTTTTGGTCAACATAACTTGGAAAATTTGATCGGAGCGATGCACGTTTGTCGTGAAATTGGTATAAAGGAAAGTGATTTTTTAACAGCCATGCGTACGTTTACGGGAGCAGGAAAACGGTTGGAGAAGGTGGCTGAAAACGATGCGTTCGTCATGTACAAAGATTATGCACATTCGCCGTCTAAATTAAAGGCGACTACAGCAGCTGTAAAAGAACAATATCCCGATCGTGAACTTATCGCGTGCATGGAGTTACATACTTTTTCATCGTTGCAGAAAGCATTTTTACCCGAATATAAGGACGCGATGAAGGCCGCCGATAAAGCGTTGGTTTATTTTAGTCCTGCTGTGGTAGAGCACAAACGATTAGAGCCGATTACACCAGAGGATGTCAGCGCAGGATTTGGAGGCGTTCACGTCGTTACGAGTTCTGAATCTGTATTGTCGTTTATACATGATATCGACTGGAAGAATAAGGTACTCTTAATGATGAGTTCAGGTAATTTTGATGGAATTGATTATGATCAGTTAGGAGTACAATTAGCTGGTGAATAAAGCGAGGTTATTTAACTTTTTTAACACCGGAAAACCTCCGTATTTTACCAGTGAACCTGTAAAGTCTTATTGATTCTTGTAAATTTGTTTTAAAATAAAAATGATATGTCTGTACATAAGAATGTAAAGCGCGTAACGACTCATGTGTTGCTTGAGATGAAACAAAATGGAGAAAAAATTTCGATGCTTACGGGATACGATTATTCCATGGCCCGAATTCTTGATACGGCGGGGATTGACGTTATATTGGTAGGCGATTCAGCATCCAATGTGATGGCCGGTCACGAAACGACTTTGCCCATTACCCTTGATCAAATGATTTATCATGCATCTTCCGTTGTACGGGCAGTGGAACGGGCGTTGGTTGTCGTGGATATGCCTTTTGGTTCTTATCAGGGAAATTCTAAAGAGGCCCTTTCGACTGCCATTCGAATCATGAAAGAATCTGGAGGACACGCGGTAAAAATGGAAGGAGGTCAGGAAATACTGGAATCTGTTTCGCGTATTCTTACGGCTGGAATACCGGTCATGGGACATTTGGGCTTAACTCCACAGTCTATTTATAAATTCGGTACTTATGTCGTTCGGGCGAAGGAAGAAGAAGAGGCCGACCGCTTGATTGAAGATGCCAAAGCGTTGGAAGAAGCGGGCTGTTTCGCGATTGTTTTGGAAAAAATACCTGCGAATTTGGCTGCCAGGGTAGCTCAGGAGGTTTCGATTCCCATTATCGGTATTGGTGCTGGAAATGGGGTAGATGGTCAGGTGTTGGTTGTACACGATATGTTGGGGATCAACAATGAATTTAAACCGCGTTTTTTGCGTAAATACCACAATTTATTCGAAGAAATGTTAGGTTCTTTTCAACGTTATATTGAAGATGTCCGCACGGGTGACTTCCCGAACGAAAATGAGCAATATTGATGGACGAGATTGAAGTACTCTATGAAGATAATCACTTGATAGCGGTTAATAAACGATCAGGAGATATCACACAGGGGGATAAAACGGGCGATGAGCCCCTGCCCGAAAAGGTGAAGCGCTGGCTTAAGGTAAAGTACGACAAGCCGGGTAATGTGTTCTGTGGAGTGATTCATCGATTGGACCGACCAACTTCCGGTATTGTCGTATTTGCGAAGACCAGTAAAGGATTATCTCGAATGAATGCGTTATTTCAAAAAAAGGAGGTTCAAAAGACGTACTGGGCGATTGTAGAAAATGTTCCAGCTGTAGAGCAGGGTACACTCGTCAATGAACTGAAGAAGAATGAAAAGCGCAACAAGAGTGGAGTAGTGAATGAAGGCACATCAGGAGCGAAGCGTGCAGAACTGAATTACAGCCTTGTGGCTAAAAGTGATCGCTATTCGCTGCTGGAAATTGATCCTAAAACGGGAAGACATCATCAAATCAGAACGCAATTGGCACATATTGGTAGTACGATAAAAGGTGATTTGAAATATGGAGCTAAAAGATCCAATAAAGATGGAAGTATCAGTTTACATGCGCGTTCCATATCTTTTGTACATCCGGTAAAGCAAGAGCGCGTGGAAATCACCGCTCGCGTTCCCCACGATAAGTTATGGCAATGGTTTGAACACAATATAGATGAATCCTGAAGATCTAATTGTTGTAGAACGAACTTAGACGGTCCACTTAGAATGAAATCCACGTTGAGCGACGCCCGCATGTTGATCGAACAAGATAACCGAGCGAATAATTTAATTCAAAAGAAAGCATAGCATTAAAAACATGTACCGAACGGCTGTCATCATAATTGACAAGTGTCGGGGTTACGGGACGTTCATCACTCATGATCGGCGTTATACCATAAGAAAAACGCAGTCCCATCATTAAGGATAAACGATCATTGCCGATCACATAGGAACCAAATCCCAGATCCAATCCATAATAACTTCCTTCCAGTTCATTGGTGATGTCATAAGGACTACCGCCATCATCAGCTAGTGATCCATTTTGAATTAGACCGATCCGCGGACCCACTTCAAAATAGCCCGACGCTTTGGTACGGTGATAGAGTAGTCCGATATCAAAAACACTCGATGTGAATTTGCGTTGATCAAAAGTGGTCAAAGGATATTCATTGTTGAAATTTTGACGCACTTCTGATATTCCCGCATGCAAGGCGACGCCATTATGTTCTCCAAAATTAACGCCCACTTTGCCTCCATAAAAATACGAGAGTGTGAGTTGAGGGTTGAATTGTGTGTCGTCCAGCAAATTGTTATTCACTAAAAATGTCGTAGCCGGACCTCCTTTTAAACCAACTTCAAACCAGGTCTGCGCTTGAATCGTTGTAATTGAAAAGACACCAATTGCGAGTACTAATAATCGTTTTTGAATCATGAATAGCTGTGTTTTGATACAAAAATAAATAATCTTTTATAAACGGTGCTCTCGATATGAAGTTCCTGACGTCGCATCACTCGATCACCTTAAATGAGTAGCAGTGGATCAGGTTATCGGTGCTCTCGATATGATGCTCCTGACGTTGCATCACTCAATCACCTTAAATGAGT
>CAYFTH010000066.1:14375-16546 GCA_964346075.1 uncultured Fluviicola sp.
GGTGCTCTCGATATGATGCTCCTGACGTTGCATCACTCAATCACCTTAAATGAGTGGCGGGGGATCAGGTTATCGGTGCTCTCGATACGATGCTCCTGACGTTGCATCACTCGATCACCTTATATGAGTGGCAGGGGATCGAGTGATTTGTTTGTAACGAAGTGAAAAACAAATTGTATCGAGATCCCCGTATCAAAAAATCTTCTGTGAGAGTTCTTTGATGAGCTCTTGATTTCCCTAACTTTGCAGAAAAATTAAAATATTGACTGTAGTTGATCAAGATACAATTTGTGCACTTTCCACAGCGAACGGTATGGGTGCCATTGCTGTGATTCGTGTTTCGGGAAAAGAAGCGCTTAAAATTACTTCCAGCATTTTCTCAAAAGACCTGGAAAAAGTAGGTTCGCACACGGCTAATTTTGGCACAATCAGGGATGCCTCCAATAATGTAATCGATGAAGTCCTGGTGACCGTTTTGAAAGAAGGTAAAAGTTTTACCGGTGAAAATACAACAGAAATTGCTTGTCACGGATCAGTTTACATTCAACGTCAACTACTATCCTTGTTATTGGAATCTGGATGTCGGATGGCCAATCCCGGAGAATTCACCATGCGTGCTTATTTTAATGGACGAATGGATTTATCGCAAGCAGAAGCGATCGCCGATTTAATTTCAGCAGATTCACAGAAAGGACATGAGATTGCTATGAATCAAATGCGTGGCGGTTATTCTGATCACATTAAGCATTTAAGACAACGATTGATGGATTTTGCCTCTTTAATCGAACTTGAACTCGATTTTTCCGAGGAAGATGTTGAGTTTGCGAGTCGTACCGAATTGTACGATCTTGTTGAAGAGTTAAAATCTCATTTGTCAGAGTTGACTGAATCTTTTGCTTATGGAAATGCCATCAAAAATGGGATCAGTACAGTGATAGCAGGACGACCTAACGCTGGGAAATCGACCTTGTTAAATGCGTTGCTCAATGAGGAACGGGCAATTGTTTCAGAAATTGCGGGAACAACCCGCGACACGATAGAGGAGCAACTGACAATTGACGGGGTATTGTTCAAATTTATCGATACGGCCGGAATTCGAGAAGCGAAGGATGAGATCGAGAAAATAGGGGTGGAGCGTACCATTTCAGAAGTGGGTAGATCGCATGTGTTGTTGTACGTTTTTGACGCTGTAGAAATGACACCTGCTGAAGTAAAGGAGGATATTGCGAAGCTTCAGCGGGAAGGCTTATCTATCGTCCTATTAGCCAACAAGGTCGATCAACTCGACGGATTTGACGATTCCGATTTCGATGCAGCGGATCCGATTATTCCTATCTCTGCCAAAGAAAAGCAAGGGATGAAGGGCTTAAAAGATCAATTATCCGCAGAGGTAGAGAAGTTTGCTTCAGAAAGTGATACCATCGTAATCAACGCCAGGCATTATGAGGCATTTTCCAAGGCATTACAAGATATTTATAAGGTAGAGGAGGCATTGGAAATGCAAATTCCAGGAGATTTACTAGCCATGGATATCCGCAGCGCGATACGTCATTTGTCGAGTATTATCGGGGATATCACAGAGGATGATTTGTTGGGAAATATTTTTGCGAATTTCTGTATTGGGAAGTAGGTTGTCTCGACTCCGCTCGACAACCTGTGAAACTCCGCTTGACAACCTGTGAAAGTTTGCTTGACAACCTGTGAAAGTTTGCTCGACAACCTATGGAACTCCGCTTGACAAACGGTGAAACTCCACTTGAGAAGCGGTAAAACTCCACTTGACAAACGGTGAAACTCCACTTGAGAAGTGGTGAAACTCCACTTGAGAAGCGGAGAAACATCGCTTGACAGCCTACAAAAAACCGCTGAACAGCCTTTCCTCTCCCGTCGACAGCCTGGAAAAAATGCCTCTATAGCGTGTCAAAGCATTATAGAGCGACTTCAAACGATCATCGAGCAGTTACAAAACGATCGTCGAGCCGAGTCGAACGATCATCGAGCTGAGTTGGACGATCATCGAGCGGAGTCGAGATGATCGTCCAACTCAGGTTGATGTTTTTGCGTGAAATTTGCTCCTGATCCCTTCTGGTGTTGATGAACCTTCTCTTTAAGTATTTGGTCGATCTTGTGTAATACTTTCCATTACCACATAACAAAATATACATGTATCC
>CAYFTH010000067.1:0-16506 GCA_964346075.1 uncultured Fluviicola sp.
GCTTTAAAAGAACCATAAGGCGTTTTAATAACATTCCCGAAATTAGTAAACACAACTGATTTGGATTTATAATGGTCAGCTTTCAAAATCGAATAAAAACAGAATATTCCTCCGAAAATAAGTCCAACAAGAACGAAAACTTTCCAATTACGAATTATAGTCATTAAAAGGCTCGATAGCTTTATCGTATTATTGTTTTCGTCGTCCATAATAATTTAGTATTTACTCACAAAAATAATTTTTTTTTGCAATAAGATACTATTGTAATTCATCACACTGAAAGTGGAGTTATATTTTCATTGAATCAATAAACCCATTTGAAGAATTCAATTAGCTTTGTTTTAAAAAATCTGTAGTTATCAATAAATTGTTTAAATCAAATTTTGCTAAAAATGTAGCTCTGGTATCTGCTGGCACGGCATTAGCCCAGTTTATGGGTGTGCTATTTTCCCCCATCCTGACAAGGCTCTTCACGCCAGATGAATTTGGTATTTTCATGTTATACAATTCTTTTCTTGGTGTGTTTTTAATTATTGGCACTTTCAAGTACGAAAATTGTATCCCAATCGCCCAAAATAAAATTGTAAGCATCAACACAATTGCTCTAAGTGTGATCATTCTCTGGACAATTAGTACGATGCTCTTTTTTACTTTCCTCCTATTTAACCAACCACTGCTTGGTCTATTTAACGCCTCATCTTTAGGGTACTACGCATTACTCATACCACTTGGCCTTTTGTTTTCAGGAATCTATCAGATACTTTTACAGTGGGCATTACGCACCAAAAACTTTAAAAAAATCACCTATACAAAAGTTCTACAGGGTTTTGGACAGAACCTATCACAAGTAGGGTTTGGCCTTCTAAATGTAGGCTCTATCGGATTGATTATTGGCCAAATAATAGGGCGTTCTGCAGGATCCTATACAATGTTTAAAAAATTGAAAAATAGTGATCCACAAATATTTAATTACATATCTATTTCGAAAATGAAGTGGGTAGCGCGGCGATACAGACATTTTCCAATGATTACTGCGCCTTCACAACTGCTTTCAAAAGGTGGTCTCGAACTACCCATTTTTTTCTTAACCTTTATTTTCAGCGTTGCTGTTGTAGGACAATATGGTCTAGCGAATATGATCGTCAATATACCCGTGGTGTTGATAGGAACTGCTATTGGAGACGTTTTTTATTCCGAAGCCGCTACTTACGGAGTTCGAAATCCGAAAAAACTCATTCGACTTTCGAACAAACTTATCCTTCGACTTATTCTCTTAGGAATCGTACCTATGTTTATCCTATTGTTATTTGGTCCTTTTTTGTTCTCCACCATTTTCGGTAAAGATTGGATTGATGCTGGTTACTATGCACAAATATTAGCTGTACTCGCATTTTTTCGCTTAACATTTACTCCTGTTAGTCGCGTATTTTTAGTGTATGAAAAACATTTTGTGGCCCTATTAACCAATATAATCAGAGTGTTCATGGTTGTAATATGTTTCCTCCTCGTTATTATTTTCCATCTATCCTCATTTGAAGCTATCATGATTTATGCGGGATCCATGAGCATCGTGTACTTAATGACTTATATCTTTGCCCGTCGGATTATCCTTAAACAAATTGAAAACGTATCAAATCCCTAAGAAGAAATTTTATTACCTGAATAAATTCTATTTTTGTGGAAGAATTGTAAGAAAAAGATGCTATGATCAATCCATCATTTGGAAATTTTTATGAAGATTTTATCGTTGGAGAAACCATTCGACACGCGAGTAGCAAAACCATTTTTGAGTCGGACAACAACTTTTTTTCACTGTTAACGATGAATCACCATCCTGTTCATTTGGATATCAACTATGCTGAACAGCAACAGCACGGAAAAATACTTGTTGTTGGAACGCTGGTCTTTTCGCTGGCAGTCGGTTTAACAGTGGCAGATATTAGTGGAAAAGCTGTAGCGAATTTAGGGTATGAATCAGTCAAACACTTAAAACCTACCTTCATTGGCGATACCATCTATGCCCGCACTGAAATCCTGGATAAACGCGAATCTTCCTCTAAAGATGACCGGGGGATAGTTTCCGTTATCACTTATGCTTCGAATCAGAACAATGAGGACGTACTCAGTTTTGAACGTTCGGTCTTGATCAAGAAAAGAAAGCGCAATGATGATTAAAAGCTTTCACTTTATCCCCGCAAATAATGATCATTTTCTAGAGAAATGTCCTCAACTCCAAGCGGATGCCTTCATTCTCGATCTAGAAGATGCTGTATCGAATGAAAATAAAGAAAAAGCGCGTCAAAACGTCAAGCAGCTTGCATCGGTCATACCAAATTGTTACGTTCGCATCAATGCAAGGGAAACAGAACATTTTGAAAAAGACGTGGAATTACTTCAAACCATTTCAGAACAAATTTCGGGCATCGTAATCCCTAAAATAGGAAGACCCGATACCATTACGCTGTTGCGAGAAGCACTCCAACAATCAGTTTCTCTCCTGCCACTCTTTGAACAATTTTGTGATCTCAAACAAGCCGATGCTATCTTAAAGGCACCTGAAATAACGTATGCAGGACTCGGACTTGAAGATATGTTTCAACATATTCCTTATGAGAATGAGAGCCTTTTGGAACTGAGGAAAAATGTTCAGTCAGAATTCGTTTTATCGTGCTATGCAAATAACACCTTTCCGATTGATGTTATCGCTACAGAGCGATCAAATTTCAATACTTACAGAGAAGAATGTCATAAAGCGCGATCGATGGGGTTTGTAGGTAAGTTTTCTATTCATCCAGATCAAATAGATCACATCAATTCCATTTTTAAGGCCAGTAAGGCTGAGGTTCGCTGGGCAAAAATGATTTTGGCACATGCTCAAGAAAAAGATTCAGGGTATACCATGCATGACGACGGGGTACTGACGACTCCTCCAAAAATCAAAAAAGCACTTAATATTTTAAACCATGAGTAATACCGTAAAAAAAAGTTTGCGCACAATGACTTTTGTGCCGGGCTACATGACAAAATTCTTAGAGAAAGCGCGTAGTTTTTCTTCAGATGCCCTAATACTTGATCTGGAAGACTCAGTTCCTCAAAAAGACAAGGAACGAGCTCGCGAAAATATCGCACATTATCTTGTCAAGAAGTCGTATTCACAAGAGGTTTATATCCGTGTCAACCCTATCGATTCAGGGATGCTCTTTGACGATCTCGAAGCAAGTTTGCAAGAGGGTACGCACGGTATCATGTTTACCAAGGTACGCGACGAAAAGGATATCATTTATTTCGATAAACTATTATCACAATTAGAAATCGATAAAGGTTTTACGCCAGGGAAATTTAAAATTTGTCCATTGATCGAAACCGGCTCTGCGATGATAAAAGCCTATGATATTGCCACGGCCTCTGAACGCGTCAACGCACTTGTTCTCGGCGGTGAAGATTACCTGACAGATCTCGATGGTTTACATAAAGAACATGGCGCCAGTTTACTTGTCCCGCGTTCTTTAGTTGTCATGGCTGCGAGAACTGCAAAAATTGATGCCATTGACACCCCTTTTCTGGATATCCATAACTTAGAAGGATTTGAAAAGGAAGTGAAATTAGCACGTGAACTGGGTTTTTCTGGTACGCTGATCATTCATCCCACTCAAATAGCAATTGCCAATCAAGCATTCACTCCGTCTGAAGAGGAGATTAGAGAGGCTCAGCGAATTATCAAAGCCATAGAGGAAAGTAAAGAGAGAGGATTGGGTGTTGCACTTATGGATGGAAAGCTTATCGGTCCGCCCATGGAAAAGCGCGCTCAAAACGTTATGAATAAGGTAAAGCGCATCAATGCTTCAAAAAAAAGTGATCATCTATGATTGAAAAAGAAACGCTTATTCAAGCCATTAAGGAAGCCGGTATTGAAAAGGGAGACCTGCTGAATCTTAAAGTATCATTGAAGTCTATTGGTAAAATCTCTGGAGGACCTCAAACACTGATCGATGCATTTTTAGATGTCGTAGGAGAAGAAGGTACACTCGTTTCCGACGCATTTGTTGAAACTCAGTTTAAAAGTGAAAATCAACGAAAGGTAGTAAATGACGATACTCCTTCCTACGCTGGTGCCGTTGCCAACGCAATGATTAAGCATCCAGATTCCTATCGAAGCAAGCATCCAATACAAAAATTTATTGCTATTGGTCGAGAAGCTCGAAAATTAACAGAAAATCACAAGAAAGGCGACTTCGCTTATGGCGTGCTTAAGGAGATGGTCAATAAAAAAGGTAAAAATATAAAAATAGGTCCCGAAGAAAAAGTACCAGGTGTTGGAACTACACACATCGTTTTGTGTGAAGAGGGCTTTGAGCAAGATAAAATCAAAAAAGGAGTTTACTATGAAGATCAGAAAGGCCAAATTCAATTTTTCGAAGTCAACTGGGTTGGAGGCTGTGGATTTGGATTCAATAATTTAATGCCGCTGTTCAAAGAAAAAGGCGCCGTGCTTGCCGATGTACCGATCGGAAATACACGACTTAAAGTTACTGACTTGCAACAAACATACACTATTGAAAAAGAACACTTGAAAGAAGATCCCGCATCCATACTATGTGATGACCCTGGTTGTATCAGCTGTAGATTGAGTTGGTCTTTTTCAGACACTTCATATTTCAAATTTATCGTGCAACATCTTTTCAAAGGTAAGTTTAGAAAGGCACTCGGTGCTTTTTACTATAAAATCAATAGCCGTAGGATCAAAGGTCAGGAAAACATCGCGTTCAAATGAAAATCAATATTGCACTTCCCGCTTCTTTTCTCACTGAACGCAAATATACCTTCGGTGTTATTTTTGCCTATTTTTCTGATGTAAAATACTCCTTTTCAGAGCACAACGAACCATTTTACCTTATCTCAGATGAACACGGGAATTCGCTGAAGATTAAAGACCACTTTTGGTGCGGGCTTGATGAAACGCAACCCATTATTGATCAATATAAAGTTCCAGAGAAGACGAAGGAGTGTGCCCTTGAAATCAATGGAAAAACCTTTTCCATTCGTACCATTTTCGGCTCTGATGATTATCTTCAACAGGATAAAATATTTACATTATCAGCTGATTTGATCGCCAGCGCTTTTTTTATGTTAACCCGATGGGAGGAGACGATCAGCGAGGATAGAGATGAACACGATCGATTTCCAGATAGCTCTGCACTTTCAGTCCGAGAACAATTTCACGAACGCCCAGTCGTGAATGAATACATAGAATTTTTTCGATCTCTTTTGAGTCATTGGAACGATACCGCGATTGCATATAATCGCCATTATGAGCCGCTCATCACACACGATGTCGACGAAATCACACGAGCTTTTCCGTTTTTCAAACAATTGCGTATTCTTGGAGCAGACTTAATCAGAAGACACAGCATTAAAGAATTTTTTCGCTCTCTTAAAAAAGGGTTTCAGGTTGCTGTTGATCCTAAAAATGATGACAGCTGGACTTTTGAACGATTCATGAAAGTGTCTGAACAATACAACCTCACCTCGCGCTTTTATTTCATTCCAGGAAAAAAAGGGGAAGAGGACTTTCGTTATCCCATTAATCATCCTCACACTTTAAAAGCTATTCAGAGTATTCACAAGAGGAATCATATTGTGGGCATACATCCCTCTTATCGCGTTAAAAATGAACAATCTTACTTCTCTGAAGAAAAACAACGACTCGAAAATGCAAGTAATCAAAAAATAGTAGAAGGGCGTCACCATTACTTGAGAATCAATCTCCCATATACATTGCGATTCTGGGAGCAGGATCAAATGAAATTCGATAGCTCCATAGGTTATACAAAACATATTGGTTTTAGAGCTGGAATCTGCTACCCCTATCCATTTTTCGACATTCTCGAACGAAAACAGCTTCAACTCATTGAACGTCCATTAATTTTGATGGATGTGGCTTTATTTCATCAAACCAAACAGGTTGAAACCATGAAGAGCAAGCTAAAAACACTTACTCATCAAGTACGCAAATACGAAGGAGAATTAGTGTTTTTATGGCATAATAATAACATCCATCATCCACATTGGCGCAAGATAGGACTATCTTACGAGGATTTCATCGCAATCATCGCCAAAGAATCTCGACCTTTTGAATAAACTTATTGGGTTACCAACGTAGGTCGTAAAAACTAACATAATCTTGAGAGATACAATTTCATATTGTTCAAGATAAACATTAAATAAATATGCATAACTTTACTAGGAATAGCTCAAAATGCTTTATTTACTTTTTCGCATTGCTCCAAAAAGTAACAAAAATATCTAGCGCTTAATAGTTGACCTCGCTTGCACTCCTGATAATTGATGATGGTCCCTGCGCTAACGCTTAGTCTTCAAAAGCTGCGCTTTTTCTTTTCCTCCGTCGGGCTCCGGAGCTTTCACCATCATTAACAATTTCCAGTTCGTTGCTCCTTCGTTCAACTATAATGCGCTTCACTCAACCTCTGAATTAAGGGTGGAATCAATCAGTTCTACCTCCTATTTCTAGTTTATTGGTAATAAAAAAATAGATTGGCCTTTGCTTTACATTTAATAATAGCCGTCAAATCAAAATATTTTTCTGACAGACTTAACGACTTAGCTTGGTAACCCAATAAACTTATTTCCGTTCAGTTCTTTATTGAAGCTTCATTCACATCCCTCTTCTCTCATCAGACCGTTTGATTAAGCGCAACTCCCAAATAATCACAATAATAAAAAATATAGTCATGATCCAACTGATTCTTTCGAACAATTCAATGGCTGAATAATCAAACATTTGGGCAATCGCATCAAAAAAACCAAATAGCGAAAGCTGAATCATCGAAGTTGCTACCCCGACCCAGAAAAACCATTTCAACTCCCTGATCACTGAAGGAATTAATGATATAGTAGAAGCGACAAAGTTTAACATCAACCAGGGAACCAGCGCTTCTGCAATCGTGCCAGAGAACTCCCATTCACTGCCAAAAACGAATGCAAACAACGGTGTACCTGCGAAAAAAACAACTCCAAAAGGCACTATCGACAAAGCCAGCAGAATAATGACAACTCGCCGTAATAGTGGGTATAGAGGCATTCTTTCAGCATATTTTTCTGATGCTTTTTGAAGCAAGACTTGACTAATGGATGTACCTATCAATAGCAGCGGGATTTTAAGCATTTTAAAAGATAGGTCATATGCCCCGAATGTAGCAGTAGAGAGGTAGTATGTCAGAAAAAAAGCAATTCCAAGTTCCCGTGTCGTATCGATAAGGGTATGTGGTAAGTTGACCCGAGGAAACTCGCGATAATGATGACTTAGCCACCGCATTTTTCGTGGAGACTGCGGTACTTCGAAATTTCGTTTAGAAATAAAAAAATCTCTGACGAACCAAAAAACACCAATCGCGGTACCGACAAACGTAGCACCGATCAGGCCAAATGCTCCCCAGCCCCAGAATCCAGCTGCAAGCTTAAATGTATTGGTAGCTGCGGATGTCGTAATATTCACTGCAGAAATTCTGCGAAAAACTTTGTTGCGTATCGCCCAATTCGTCCCGATATTTTTAAATATCATGAAGAAAGTTGTTGTACTCACCAGCAATACGAGCGCCAACATTTCTCCAGAAGAATTATAAAAGCTCCAAACGGCTAATCCACCCAATAAGGATACACCTGTGGTGATCAATGCGATTTTTAATGATAGGCGAAATAGCAGAAACGCATGTTGGTGAAGTTTAGGCAAAGGAATCGTCAACTCATATCGCGCAGTACCTATAGCCGTTAAAAAAGCAGCCACACGCATAAAAATACCAAATTCACCAAAATCTTCGGTCGTAAAAAGACGGGTAATGATTGGAGTGACAGCATAACTAGCAATCTGCGCTATGACAGTCCCGGAGGTGAGCACCATAACGGATTTCACAAACTCGGACCTTATGTTCAAATTACTCCACATCATTCGTTAGTGCAGCACGAATATACATTTTATCCTTGCATTCAACTGAAAATAGCCCACCAAAAAGGCGAGCTATTTTCGTATGTAAGCAGTATATTCAGTATTATTTGGCGTAGTTCACCGCTCGTTTCTCTCTAATCAGTGTCACTTTCACTTGACCCGGATAAGTCATTTCCGTTTGGATTTTTTGCGAAATCGCAAACGACAGCTCATCGGCCTTTAAATCAGAGACTTTTTCACTTTCTACTAAAACACGTAGTTCACGTCCCGCCTGAATGGCATAAGCTTTAGTTACTCCATCGTAACCCACCGCCAAATTCTCCAGCTCTTTGATTCTTTTGATGTAGGATTCGACAATCTCGCGTCTCGCACCTGGACGAGCTCCGGAGATGGCATCGGCAACCTGAACGATTGGTGAAATCAATGTATTCATTTCAATTTCGTCGTGGTGAGCTCCGATCGCATTACACACATCCGCTTTTTCTCCGTGCTTTTCAGCGAGTTTCATTCCTAGAATAGCATGAGGCAATTCGGGTTCATCTTCGGGCACTTTACCGATATCGTGTAAAAGTCCAGCCCGTTTCGCAAGCTTCACGTTTAAGCCGAGTTCAGACGCCATAATCGCACAGATATTCGCCACTTCTCTACTGTGTTGCAATAAGTTTTGACCGTAAGAAGATCGGTACTTCATACGTCCGACCATTCGTGTTAAATCCGAATGCAATCCGTGAATTCCTAAATCGATACAAGTTCGGCGCCCCGTTTCTGCAATCTCCTCGTCCAGTGTTTTGCGTGTTTTTGCTACGACCTCCTCGATTCGTGCGGGATGAATTCTACCATCTGTCACGAGCTGGTGCATGGCCAATCGTGCGATTTCCCGTCTAATCGGGTCAAAACAAGAAAGCAATATTGCTTCGGGGGTATCGTCAACGACTATTTCGACTCCTGTTGAAGCTTCCAGTGCCCGAATGTTTCTTCCTTCCCGACCAATAATTCGACCTTTCACCTCATCGGAATCAATATTAAACACCGAAACAGCATTCTCTACAGCCTGCTCATGTGCTAATCGCTGAATAGATTGAATGATGATTTTTTTGGCTTCTTGATTCGCATTCAATTTTGCCTCATCCACAATATCTTTGATGTGGGCCATCGCCTCAGTGCGTGCTTCATCTTTCAAGGCCTCCATTAAGGTTTTCTTTGCATCTTCAGGATCCATTCCTGAAATACGCGATAATTCAGCTACGCGTTTTTCTTGTGTTTTTTCTAATTCCTGTTGTTTGAGGTCGACCGACTTCATTTTATCATCAAGGTTCTTTTTCTGACCATCAATGCGCTTTTCCTTTCGGTTGACATCTTCAATTTTTTGTGAAAGGCTCTTCTCCTTGTTTTTAGTGCGATCCTCTGCAGATTGCAACTTGCGTTCACGATCTTTAATCGTTTTTTCATGATTCTCTTTCAGTTGCAGAAATTTCTCCTTAGCTTGAATAATCTTATCTTTTTTGATCGATTCACCTTCGTTTTCTGCATCCTTTATTAGCTGCATTTTTCGGTTCTTAAGCAGCACATTTTGAATAACCACCGCTATTACAGCTCCTCCCACGGCACCTATCACTATTCCTATCACTATATCCATAATATATTTTTTTAAATAAAAAATCCCATGTGTCAGTGACCACCACTGAAATCATGGGAAATGCAACCATCAACAAAATCTCATCAGCTACTCCTCTACAAATCGCGACAGAGCCTGTAGTTTTTGTACTACCGCTTGTTCTTCAATCATATGTTCGGCATTCGAAGGCGAAGGTTCATCTGATGAACGCGTTGCCAGACGTAAAGCCGTCATAGCTAATAGATCCTGCATATCTTTTACTGCATAATTCTCTTGAAGTCGCTTTATACTGTTATTAATGTCCGCAACGGCCTCTCGAACTTTATCCTCCTCACCTTCGTTGATGGTAAGCGGATAATTTCGTCCGGCAAGCACTACTTTTATGGACATTGTACTCATATATTATTCAGCTTTCAAGCGATTTATGCACGTGTCAATTTCCCTTACTAAAGCATCGATTTCTTCTTCTGTCACCGCATCTTCATTTACCGAAGACTCGGTTGATTGAATTCGAGCTATTTCATCGTATTTGGAGCGGTATTCATTCGCTTGTGCTTCAGTTTGTTCCAACTTATTACGCAAAAGAGATACCTCCTCCTGCAATGATTTGTTCTCCATCTCAGCATGTCCAAGCGCTTCCTTTATCTGGGCTACTTGCGACTCAATTTGCGCTATGACTTGATCAATTTTCTTCATTACAAAACGACTCGTACAAAAGTAACATTAACACGCATATAATGCAACTATTTTTTTTGATTTTATCGACATTATAGTAAAGTTAATTGTGAGTAGAATAAATGCTGAAAGTATGCGTTAATTTTGAATAGATCTATCGCAAAAAAAAGCACAATTACGCTATATTTGCAGTCATGATAAGAAGTCGTCTTTTTACTATTCTTGCTGTTTTTACAATGATCAGTAGCCTTTGGTCACAAACCATTAACTATGATAGTGTTTCGTTCCATCCACCTTTAAAAATAACGCCTGTACTGGCAGCAAACTTTGGCGAATTAAGGAGTAATCATTTCCATACTGGAATTGATTACAAAACAAATCGCAGAACCGGATACAATATATATGCAATTGATGATGGTTATGTATCGCGTATCAAGGTTTCGCCGTGGGGTTATGGCAAGGCGGTTTATATAGATCATTATAACGGCCTCACTTCTGTTTACGCCCACTGCGAGTCCTTTGCCGGAGAGATTGAAGAATTAAAACAGGATGTTCAACATTCTCATCAGGACTTCGCGATTAACTATTACCCTCCGAAAGACAGTTTGAAAGTAAGACGTGGACAAATCATCGCTAAATCAGGTAATACTGGTGGAAGTACTGCTCCTCATTTGCATTTCGAAATTCGAGAGACAGTATCTGAAGACGCTCTCAACCCTTTGCTGTTCAATTTTGATATTAAAGATACGCGTAAACCTCAAATGCGTGGCCTAAAAATTTACTCACTCACCGATGAAGGATATCGTATTCCCGATAAGTCAAAACGCTTTTCGGTTTATGGTAATCAGGGGAACTATCGCGTTCGTCATAGTCACATCACCTTACCAGCAGATTTTGCTGCAAAGAAAGGTGGTTTAGGATTTGCTGTAGATGCCATTGATCAACTTAATGCAGCCAATAATATCTGTGGTATTCATCGAGCGTACCTGGTAGTGAATGATGATACTGTTTTTTCGCAGAATATGTCGCGCATTTCATTTTTCACAAATCGTCAAATTAATACACACAAAGATTATGAGGAGTACCACCGGCGACGAAAACATTACCAAAAAACGTTCAAAACGAAGCATAATGAGCTCCCCATTTACCGCAAACTTAAAAACAACGGTATAGTAAATGTCGAACCCGGAAAATCCTACGAAATAGCGTATAGCTGTTATGACACCTACGGTAATCGATCTTCAATGTCCTTTAAATTATCTATAGCTGAGGGCGAACAACCACAACAACACGTCCTTTATAAAGGTAAAAACAAACTCTATCCAGACACTCCTTTTTTACATGTAGACAGCACTCATTATTTGCTATTCCCACCCCATCTGGTTTATGAGCCTACCCCTCGCATTCTGGAAAGTAAGGCTGGATTGTTACGCTTTGGTTCTAGTGCTATTCCACTGGATGATTATTTTCAACTTATGATGAAAGTGGACACTACTAAGGGTTCGCGGTGGTATGTAAAAAGAACTAACGCCAATGGCTACACCTCTGCGTTAAATGGTAACACGGTTAAAGGTTGGATTCACGTTGATTCGCGCAATTTTGGGTTGTTCGAACCTGCACTTGACACCTTGCCGCCGACTATTCGCACTGCCAACTTTTCGGATGGGAGTCATGTTCGAGGCCGCACATTGGTACTGCGCATCGATGATGACCAATCAGGAATCGCAGATTACGACATTTACATTGATCGTAAGTGGCATCTGTTGAGCTGGGAACCAAAACGCAGGGCTTTTTATTTCCACCCTCCAGAAAATCTGAAAGGTAAAAAGCAAGTCATCATTCGTGCAATTGATCACTGCGGAAATGAGCGAACGTTGGACTATGAGCTACATTTTTAAAGCAAAATATATCATAAAAATACTTCAGAGATAAGATTAGAAGGGGGCTGAGTCTCAATTTCGCCAACCTCACCCATATTCTGCACAACAGTTCATTCTAAAATAGAATGCAACTAAAAAAGGGAACCTTTTTCAAGACTCCCTTTTTAAGTTTAATTGAACTGTCGGTTATGAAACAACATCCATATCATCCAATACTTTCATCACATTTTTGACTGCAGAAGCAGACTCTTCGAGCATTCCTTTTTCCTCAGCGTTCAAGTCCAATTCTAAAATCTTTTCAATTCCATTTTTACCTAAAACTACAGGAACACCAAGGTAGATATCTTTCATATTGTATTCACCTTGCAACCAAGCACAAACCGGGAAAATTCGTTTTTGATCGCGAACAATAGCTTCAACCATTTGCGCAGCTGCAGCTCCTGGTGCATACCAGGCAGATGTACCGAGTAATTTCACAATTTCTCCACCGCCAAACTTAGTGCGTTCTATGATATCATTGAGTTTATCTTCAGCAATCAACTCTGTTACAGGAATCCCACCTACAGTTGTATAACGCGGAAGTGGAACCATCGTATCACCATGACCACCCATTAGGACTGCCTGAATATCTTTTGGCGAAACATCCAACTCCATAGCGAGGAAAGAGCTGTACCGAGCCGTATCCAGGACACCTGCCATACCGAATACGCGTGATGAATCAATTTTTGCCGTCAGGTAAGTACAGTAAGTCATGACATCCAACGGATTGGATACACAGATAATTTTCGCATCTGGTGAATGTTTAACTACATTTTCTGTAACTGACTTCACGATGCCCGCATTCGTTGCGATCAAATCGTCGCGAGACATACCTGGTTTTCTAGGAATACCAGAAGTAATCACGACCACGTCAGAATCTTTTGTTTTTGAGTAATCATTTGTTGATCCCGTCGTACGAGAATCGTACATATTAATAGGAGACGTTTCCCAGATATCCAAAGCTTTACCCTCTGCAAAACCATCTTTGATATCGAGTAAGACAATTTCATTCGCAATTTCTCTTTTGGCTAATACGTCTGCACACGTGGCACCTACGTTACCTGCTCCAACTACTGTAACTTTCATTATTTATTGTTTTTGATTAACATTTTTCGTTTGCCACGAATGTAATCATTTTAAAGTGATTAAAAGTAAATTCAAGCCACTATTTTGAACCTACACTTCACCTGGATATAACAGTTCAGGATACTGCAGCAGGAACATTTTAAGTACGCCCTGGTAATTTGAGCAAACCCCATTTAATTTAAAATAAAGTAACGCTCATCCGTGACCTTGACTACTATATTTTTCCTATTTTTGGGCGGCTTGAAAATTGTAACAGCGTTATTTTTATGTTAAAAAGATTATTTTTTGTCTAATAAAGCAACCCCTTTCAAAAACGCGCGTTAAACAACTGAAAATAAAGTGGAACACGATCAACTCAGAGAAATAATTGAAAAGTGCAAAAAGCACGATCGAAGTGCTCAAAAGCAGCTTTTTGAATTATTGTATGGGAAGATGCTGGGAGTTTGCATGCGGTATACAAAAGACCGCGATCGAGCTCAGGAGGTGGTCCAGGAAGGTTTTATAAAGATCTTTGACAAGCTAAGTGAATTTGATTTTGAAGGTTCCTTTGAAGGATGGGTGCGCAGAATCATGGTGAATGCATCTATCGATGCTATTCGAAAACGCAATCGTCAACCGTTTTCAACTGATGAAGAGTTCTTATTTAATGATTTAAGTGATCGTCAAGAACACAATTTTGATCAGGATTTGACTGAATTGAAAGCTGAATACGCCATGGAAGCCATCCAGGAACTGTCTCCTGCGTACAGGACAGTATTCAACCTTTACGTCGTCGAAAATTATTCGCACAAAGAAATTGCTGATATTCTCGACATCAGTGAGGGTACATCAAAATCAAACTTAGCTAAGGCAAAGCAAAACCTTCGAAATATATTGAAAGAAAAATTTGTCAAATTAGACCGATGAAAGATAATATTGAAAAAGCATTTAAAGAAAAGCTCGAAAACTTCGAGGCTCCCCATGACAACAGTGCGTGGGAAGCGATGAATGAGCGATTGGATGCACGACAGCCATCAACGGGCACATCGACCTGGAAATGGGTTTTAGCTACTTCAATAGTAGCTGCAACAGCAATAATTGGTATTGTTCTGTTCAATTCCAATGATACAACTACTGATCAAAAGCATGATTTGTCTAAGGTCGATACACCTCAAAATGAAGATGTTTCGAAATCAACAGATGATGCTACCTCTGAAACAGTCCAGAAAAAATCTACCGACAGCGCATCCAATAAGGTCGTAACTTATACTGATGCTGCGTCTTCGGAGCACAAGGATGAGCACTTACCTCCATTACCCGAAACGAATAATGATCTAGGTCATTCAACGAATGATAAGGATTCAGAAGATAAAGACATGACTGAAGATAACGGTGATCATGAAGTCAGCGATCTTCCAAATCATATACAACAATCAGCGACAAATGATAGAAAATACAGAATTGGTCAGTTGTCTTCGCATCACATTTGTCATGGTGAACAGGTTGTAATAATGAACAAAGGCGCTAAAAATGAAGTTGTCAAATTTGAAATCAATGGAGAATTGAAATCATTGAAAAAAGCGCATAAGTTTAGCTGGAAACCGGATGCTTCTTGCAATATCCAATTTTTAGATGAAGCTAACAACATTATTGGAACTGAGTCAATACGTGTTCATGAGCGACCTGAGCCCGATTTCACAGTTGAATCGAATATTTTTGAAAATGGGTTACCGGTCACGATTTGTGAGACTTTCGATGACTACCAACAAGTCATTTGGGATTTTGATGGTCAAATCCGTAAGCAGGGAACTAAAGCCAAACATCATTTTCTTGAAAAAGGAGACCACGATGTCACCTTACAGGTAACAAATAAAAACGGGTGTGTAGGACAGAAAATAAAAACTATACACCTCGATAAAAAGTATAATTTGCTTGCAGTTGATGCATTCAAACCTCACAGTTCGAATCCAAAAACGAACACCTTTATGCCTTTTTCCTTAACTCAGAGAGATGTAGCTTTTACTTTAACGATATTTGACCCGAATAATAATGATGTCATTTATCAAACAACTGATGCTAACGAACCATGGGATGGCACAGACCAACGTTCAGGTAAAATGACATCAAGTGAAAAAGTCTATGTTTGGAAGGTTCAGCTCGAAAACCCATTACCCCACGAGCGAAGTGTTTATTCCGGAACCGTGGTGCATAACTAAATTGACGTTCAGTTCTTGCGCGACACTTCATCTCATTTTTTGTCGGTCTCATTTTTTGCCGACTCGATATTGAATAATTGTGGAGAGTCAGTTACACATTTCGGATAGATAGCAGCTGTTGACCATGGGGATACTCGACAAAATAATACCAACTGATCAGAAGAAGAGAAAAGGGGCTTCAATCGGTCTGACTATTCTCTTTGCTGCTCCAATGACGATTTGGGGGATTTACGGTATTGGAGAATATGGAATTGCACTTTTTATCCTTACTCCTTTATTTATCGGTCTTGCTTCTACCATTTTTTACGGTTATAACAGACAGCTTACGAAAAAAGAAGCAACTCAAATCAGCTTACAAACTCTTGGGATTTTCACTCTCGGACTTGTACTCTTCGCAATTGAAGGTTTGATTTGTATTGCGATGGCTGCTCCAATTGGACTTTTCTTAACGTGGATCGGTGGACTTGTTGGACTTTCAATCATCAACAAACGGCCAAACAAGTCTCTGTCTTCAGTCATTCTCTTGTTGATTCTAATTCCTGCCACGGCATATATTGAAAAAGACAGCGAACCAAACATAAAATCTGCTAAAACGAAAATCGTTATCAACGCAAGTCCAGAAGAAATTTGGAAAAACGTCATTCAATTCCCTCAACTTGACGAGCCCTCTGAATTCATATTTAATGCAGGAATTGCATATCCAATAAATGCTAAAATTGAAGGACATGGCGTAGGAGCTATCAGACATTGCAATTTTAACACAGGAAGCTTTGTTGAGCCAATAACAGTTTGGAACAAACCAAGACTTTTAAGATTTGACGTTCTTGAACAACCTGAACCCTTGAGGGAAATGAGTTTTTGGGACGTTGACGCTCCACATCTTCACAATTATTTCATTTCTCAAAGAGGACAGTTTAAGTTGACAAAACTTCCAAACGGACAGACAGAATTGGAAGGAACGACCTGGTACTATCATGACATAAAACCAGACTTCTATTGGAGAGTTTGGTCGGATTGGATAATTCACAGTATTCATGAAAGGGTTTTAAATCACAT
>CAYFTH010000068.1:0-16450 GCA_964346075.1 uncultured Fluviicola sp.
GGTGCCTGGTCTTCAGCATACAAAAGTATTTAAACCAATACTTTTTATGGGGCACACCTTTTTCTGATTTTTTCCATTTCAATATTTCAATAACTCTTGTATTTTACCGTTTCAAATAAATAAGTACATTCGCAAACGCGAAAAAATTGTTGTGAAGAAACTCAGCATTTTCTATATAAAATCATTCATTGGTCCGTTTACGGCGACATTTTTCATCTCTATGTTCATGCTGGTGATGCAATTTTTATGGAAATATATAGACGATTTGATGGGAAAAGGACTCGAATTGTCCATTATCATAGAACTTCTCTTTTACGTTTCAGCCAGTTTACTTCCGCTAGCCTTGCCGCTGGCAATTTTACTTTCTTCGTTAATTGTAATGGGGAATCTCGGTGAATCGAATGAGCTCACTGCATTAAAGTCAAGTGGTTTGTCCATTTACAGGATTCTTCGTCCGTTGTCTGTCGTTATATTAATAATTGCTACAGGTACCTTTTACTTTTCGAATTATATCATACCAATTGCTAATTACAAGTGGCACTCAATCATTTGGGATATACAAGAGAAAAAAATGACCACTTTTTTAAAACCGGGCTCCTATTCTCAGGAGATCGATGGATTCAGCATTAAAATAGGAGAAGGAAAAAACAATGCATTTTCGGATATCATCATTCACGATCGTCGCGATAAGGATATCATAAAAACGATAACGGCCGATTCTGGAGAATTTTATCAATCTGTAAATGGTGATTATTTGTTTTTTAAGCTGTATGAAGGAAACGTCATTGAAGAACTAAAAAATGCTCCAAATTTTGGCGTTCAAAAGAAAAAAAGTGGGAACTATCGCACTTTTCCGGGACGGAAGTCACAGTTCGCAACTGCCACTTATAAAATGGATATGACGGGTTTTAAACTGAACCGAACACGTGAGGATCTGTTCAAAGATGATTATGAAATGCTCAACGTTTTTCAGCTTGATGAAACCGTAGACTCTCTGCAGTCAGCATACAAAGATGTACAGAAAAAGTTATCATTCAATATCACTTCTAAGCACGCTTATTTTCAAGCACTCAACTATACAAAGCAGCAGTATAACGACTCCCTGAAAAGAGCAAAAAATGAATCGGATCAAGCCAAAATGCCACAAAAAAACATACCACCTCCAAAAGATTCAACCAAAATCCAATCATTTCGTTTAAAATCAATGACGCACAAAGACAGTGTAAATACCTACGTGCATTTTAAATCAAAATTGAGAACGCTCATATCATCGCTGGAATCACAGCAGCGAATCGTTGAATCGCGCCACAAGACATTGCGTCGATTTGAAATTGAATTTCATCGAAAATTTTCGTTGTCCTTCTCCATTATCGTATTATTTTTCATTGGTGCACCATTAGGGGCAATTGTCAAGCGTGGTGGTTTTGGCGCGCCAGTTGTTATCGCCGCTCTGTTATTCATGGTTTATTTCGTATTAATCAGTATTGGAGACAGCATGGCGAGGAACGAAGTCTTATCACCTTTTGTAGGGATGTGGGGACCCAATTTTGTACTTGTTCCATTTGCTATTCTTCTTATCATTAGCGCTGCGAATGACAAAAGCGTAGTGGACTTACCTCGCTTTTTAAAACGGAAAAAAAAGACAACAAATGAGTAAAATCCTTCATTTTTCTCATAAACCTGCATTTCCGCTACGTGACGGTGGGTGTGTAGCTATCTCGAGTGTACTAAAATCATTAATTAGTCAGCCACAAAACGACATCTACCATTTTACGCTAGCTACAACAAAACATCCTTTTGATCGCGATGATTATCCTTCAAGCTGGATCGAGAGAATGGAAATTGACCATTTTCAGATCAATACCCGCACAGATTTGATGGGTGCCATCTACTATTTGTTTCGGAATCAATCCTATAACATCGGTCGTTTTAAAGATAAACAACTTTACAAACGATTACAGCAGCTACTGGAAGCGGAGAAATTTGATATCATTATTTTAGACAGTTTATACACCACCCCTTATTTATCGCTTTTCCGAGAGCATTGTGATAAAATCATCATGCGTGCTCACAATGTTGAACACCTGATCTGGAAACAACTTGCCAATGGGCAGAAGTTTTCAATTAAACGTTGGTATTTCAATCGCCTCTCGAAACAACTCCAACATTATGAAGATCTTGCTGTTCAATCGTTAGACGGCATTATAGCCATCACTGAAGGAGATGCCCAATATTTTCATCGCTATACTCCCGCTGTTACAGTCACAGCAATACCTACTGCGGTGAGAACCAATTTTGATAACCCAGATTATTCAAAGGAGGATTTCTATTTTCTGGGAGCCATGGACTGGCTACCCAATAAAGAAGGAGTTCACTGGTTATTGAAGCGCGTCATGCCTCAAGGTTTAAAAGGAGCAACACTTCACATTGCGGGAAAATCCCTTCAGCCCGATGAAATCAAGCATGAGAATGTCACTTGTCATGGTGAAGTGAAAGATGCGAGGGACTATATTAATCAACACGGTATATGCGTGATACCGATGTTATCTGGTAGTGGTATAAAAATTAAACTATTAGAAAACATGGCAATGGCTAAACCAATCATTACAACTTCTGAAGGTGTTCGCGGTGTTGAAGTCGAACATGGAAGGGATGTTTTAATTGCAGACACTCCTGAAGCATTCAGAGAACAAATGTACGCGCTATTAATTGATAAAGAAAAGAGAAAAACGCTAGGACAGGCAGCAAAAGAATTTGTGATCCATAACTATGGAGAAGAAAAAATAACACGTCGTATCAATTCATTTATTCATGACGTCTAAAAAGAAATTATTGATCATTACCTCTCGTTTCCCCTACCCGCTTGAAAAGGGAGATAAGCTGCGTGCATTTTACCAGATTAAGGAGTTGAGTGAACATTTTAATATCGAACTCATATCACTAACAGAACACAAGATCAATAAAAAAGACCTTCAAGCTGTTGAGCAATTCTGCGAATCCATTCATATTTTTCATTTTTCAGTCGTGGAAAAATGGTTGGGTGCAGCTCTTCAATTTTTCACTAAAAAGCCCTTTCAAGTTGGATATTTTCACCACCTGCGCATTCAGCGTAAAATACAACGTAAATTACAAGAAATAGCCCCTGACCATATATACTGCCAGCTCATTCGAGCCGCAGAATATGTCAAAAATTACCATAAATGTCCGAAAACGCTCGACTATATGGATGCACTTTCCAAAGGGATTGAGCGTCGCGCAAAAAAGGCAAAAGGCATCACGCGATGGCTTTTTCGTTCTGAATTCAAACGACTCATGCGTTACGAAAATGCCATATTTGAATATTTTGAACACCATACAATCATTTCTGAACAAGATCGTGATTATATATTCCATAAGCATCGCGAAGCAATTCAAGTTGTTGTTAATGGAGTGGACGATTATTTTATGGAATACACGGCTGTTCAGCAACCCAACCTCGACATTGTATTTACAGGTAATATGTCTTATCCTCCCAACATCACCGCCTCTAAGTACATCACTGAAAAAATCTTACCCGAGTTACCTCCCCAAACGAACGTAACATTAGCGGGAGCCAATCCAAGTCCTGAAATACGCGCTTTGGCCAGTGATCATGTGAGTGTAACAGGTTTTGTGCCAGATATCCGAACCGTTTATACTACTGCAAAAGTATTTGTAGCCCCGATGTTCCTTGGAACAGGTTTACAGAATAAACTTCTTGAAGCTATGGCGCTTAAAGTTCCGTGTATCACTACTTCGATGGCTAACAACGCACTTGGTGCTCGACCCTCTGAGGAAATTTTAATCGCCGATGAAACTGATGAATTTGTAAATCACATCAATTACCTTCTTGATAATGAAGATAAAAGATCAGCTTTGGCTAAACGCGGCAAACAGTTTATTCGTGAACACTACCAATGGAAACAAGTCACTCAAAAACTTATTGAACTCATTGGTGTTTAAGTTTATAAACTGTATGAAATATCGTACATTTGCAAAATAATTGAAGTTTATGAGGGACAAGCTAAACAGCATTGAAGAAGCCATTGAGGATATCAGATCGGGTAAGATTGTAATCGTTGTAGACGACGAAGATCGGGAGAATGAAGGTGATTTTGTTACGGCGGCTCGTAATGTTTCTCCGGAAGTTATCAATTTCATGGCTACTCATGGCAGAGGTTTAATCTGTGCGCCTTTAATTGAAGATCGTTGTGATGAGCTTGATCTCGACTTAATGGTGCATTCCAATTCGGCAGCTTACGAAACACCGTTTACCGTGTCCGTTGATCTCATAGGACACGGATGCACTACGGGTATTTCCGCCAGCGATAGATATAAAACGGTCAAAGCGCTAATTGATCCCAACATAAAACCAGAAGAATTGGGTAAGCCCGGACATATTTTTCCGCTGCGCGCCAAACGCGGTGGAGTTTTGCGCAGAGCTGGTCATACCGAAGCTTCTATCGATTTAGCGCGATTAGCTGGTTTTGAGCCGGCCGGTGTAATTGTAGAAATATTGAACGAGGATGGTACCATGGCGCGACTTCCTCAATTGGTGAAAATCGCTGATCGTTTTGACCTTAAAATCATTACGATTGAAGATCTTATCAAATACAGGTTACAAAAGGAATCTCTTGTTGAAAAGGAAGTAACCATTGAATTGCCCACTGAATACGGTGATTTTCGCATGACGGCCTATAAAGACAAAAATAGCGATGAAGAGCATCTCGCTTTATTCAAAGGCGAATGGAAACCCGATGAGCCCGTTTTAACGCGTGTCCACAGTTCTTGTATGACGGGTGATATTTTCGGTTCATGCCGCTGTGATTGCGGACCACAACTTCAAGAATCAATGCGACTGATTCAGGAGGAAGGAAAAGGAATTATCGTCTATATGAACCAGGAAGGACGCGGTATTGGAATGATGAATAAATTAAAGGCCTACAAACTACAAGAAGAAGGTTATGATACGGTTGAAGCGAACGAAAAATTAGGCTTTAAAGGTGATCAACGCGATTACGGCATTGGCGCTCAGATCTTGCGCGACATGGGCGTTCGTAAAATGCGTTTCATGAGCAACAACCCGACTAAGCGTACTGGATTGATTGGTTATGGATTAGAAATAGTTGAAAACGTTTCACTCGAAATTAAAAGTAATAAACACAATAAATTTTATCTAGAGACTAAACGCGATAAAATGGGTCATACGCTCAAGTTGGGTGACGAGAAATCATAATTTTTTGAATTTTAGGGGTTGTGGTATTGGATTTTATCTTCCATGAGTAGCTATAGCATGATATAAATCGTAAAGTATAGCGTAACGGGCTGCTTTACCAAAGCTCATTACACTCATCACTGAAATCAACCATGAAATACGCGGCCAAATACATGAAACTGGAATAAACCCAACATTGGAAAACGAAGGAAAGCTATATCCGATCTCTACTCCATTAAAACAAATAGCTCTCATCGCGTGTGTTAGGCATTCCACATTTAGAATTCCTTATTCATCATCTTTACTCGCTATCTCATCGCGTTTTTTCTGTACTTTTTTCGACCACAAACGTCCCACGATCATCAAAACGATAAAAACGGCAACAAAAATGATAGCTGATGTAGAGTTCCACAAACTTTGATTCGTATCATCCTGTTGTGTAATATTCTGCGGAGTTTGTGCTATGACCATAACTCCATTGAGTATGAATAATAGTAATAATGTTCCTCGATTCTTCATGACATTAAAGTAATTTTTTTTAGTGAAAATAGCAAATGAAAGGCTTAATTTAATACGAACGAGGCGTAAAATCGACAAAAAAATTATTTATTGGATTTGGCCTGATAAAAGTAATCGCTCATACCCGGTGTGTAAGCGCGTTCTATACGCCCTTCATTGTTCTGAAATAATAAGTACAATTCAATTTTCTCTTCAGGATGTTTATCGGCAAAGCTCATTGCTTTTTCAACACCCATGGTCATAAAAGCGGTTGCATAGGCATCGGCGATCGAAGCCTCTTTCGCGATAACTGTTGCACTCAATAAATTATGATCAACGGGTTTTCCGGTTTTCGGATCAATGGTATGGCTGTATTTTTTACCATCTTTAATGTAAAATTTACGGTAATTTCCTGAGGTAGCTAACCCCATTCCATCGATCTGGATATAATTCTCTAAAGCCCTTTCACCCGTTCCTGTATTTACTTCTTTCGGAACATCAATACCTACTATCCATTTTTCACCTTCATTATTGACTCCTTTTGCGCGAATTTCTCCTCCTATTTCAATAAAAAAGTTTTCCTGACCATTTTTTATGAGCTGTTCAGCAACTTCATCAACGGATTGCCCTTGAGCTATCGCGTTAAAATCCAATCGAGCCCGTGAATCTACTTTCGTTAAGTTTTGTTGCCCCTGAACAACGAAAAGCGCTCCAGGTGTAAAACCTACAAAATTTTGTATACTGTCGATATCTTTTTGTGCAGGTGTAACGCCTTTATCTTTAAAGAAGCCCCAAGCCTCAACGAGCGGCATAACCGTCGGGTCAAAAGCACCATTAGTTTTGTGATAAACGTACCGACTCTTCAAAAAGCAATCTTCGAAGTAGCGGGTGCTATCGAGTGGTATAACGCTAACGTCATTATTATTAAATCGCACTATTAATGATGTATCAATATAACCGGATAGTTCAGCATCGAATCCTTTCAGCAACTTATCGATCTGTTGAACCGATGTACGCAACGAATCGTCACTTGTTTTCACCACAAATGTAGTTCCTTGCGTATGACCACCGATAGAACGATCATCAATCCACCATGTGTCCTTTGTACGCTCTTGTTCTGCTCGATCAATCTTTTCTGATCGCGTCGATTTATCAGATTCGCTTTTACAGGCAAATAGCGTCACGATAATCAAGCCTAACGCACTAATCCTCAAAATGTCGCTCAAGTTTTGCATTTTCTGTTCCTTTCAACCAAGTCATTTCAGTAACTGGATTACCATTTTTACTATAGGTGACCGATCCATTTCTAGTTTGAATACGCATGTAGACGTCGCCATAATCGCCCTTAACTACAATTCTACGCGTAACAATCTTATATGGAATACTATCGCTATCCTTTCGAACATATTGCTCTTGTGATACGCCTTCCGGGAATTCTTCGGCCAATGAATTAGCTATTTTTTCATTAAACACGACTTTTTTCTGTTCGAGTTTGTCTAAGTAATCCTGCGTCGCTAACTTTTCCTCTTTAATGCGTTTTTTTCTAATTTCTTCACCTGCATTGATACTTGCTTCGATTCCTTTGATCTTCTCTTCGTTTTCTTTTACAGATCGTCCTTTCTCCTTGCGGGATAACTCTTCTTTAATGCGTGTGCGTTCAATATCTTCAGTTGTATTTTGACGCTTAGCACGATCAGCATCATTTTTCAATTGAGTTGTTCGTTCAAATTGCTCAGCTGTTCGTTTGACGTTCTCGCGATTTTCAATCAATTCATCATTTTTATCGCGCGCAGCTGCTTTCTTCCGTTCCTCAATCGTATTGGTATAATCTTTTACTGCTCGATTTTCTTCTTGTTCTTTCTCGCCGCGATTTCGCCTCGCAGCCTCCTCCCCTTCTTCCAACACCTTAATTTGTTCTACAGCTTGCTGACGTTGATCATCATTCCCATCTTTAGAAGATTTGTATTGCTCTTCAGCTCTCGTCATCAGGGCGTCCGACTTTAAGTTTTCATTGTAAGTTTCTCTGGTTTCCTGTTGACGCTTGCGCTGTAAATTACCTTCAAGCGCAGCTATATCATCTTTCAATTGTTCCTGGATCACTTGCTTTTCTTTTGAAGATTCCTTCTTTTTCAATTCAGCGAGCAAGGCATCACTTTTCGTTTTCTGAATTTTTTCATATTCACTGCGCGAAGCTTCGAACGTACGATTCTCTTCAACCTCTTGAAGCCGATCAATCTTCCGTTCATTTTCTTTGCGCATCTTTGTAGCTCGTGATGCGTCCTGTCGTACTTCATCCGCTTGCTCAGTCAAACGTTCGTTATTGGCTAGTAAGTTCGTCTCATCTTTAGCCCGTTCAGCCCGCGTGCGATCTGCGTATTCAATCTCCAGTTTTTTGACCTCATCGATATTGGATTGATGGTCTTCAGTTCTAGAGCGCTTATAATCGCTAAAATCATCCGAGATATAGGTCAATTCCTGATTTTGTTGTTGACGTTCTTTCAGTTCAAATTGACTTTCCTTTCGCGTCAATTCTTCTAATTCACGCTGCATATCATCTAAACGATTGACTGTTTCGAGTTTTTTGCCCGATTCTTCGCGACCTAACGCTGTTCGCCGTAACCGTATCTGTTCAATTTCATTGTTGTACAAGGAACGTTGCTCTGCGTCTACACGGGCCCGATTAGCAGCTTCATTTTCATTTTTGCGGATGCGTCGTTGCACGCGCTCTTGTTTCAAACTTTCTTTTTGTTTTACCGCTTTCTCCAATAAAGCAGCGCCTTCAGCAATGGTTATATTCTGTTTTTTACCTAAATCTTCTAACCCCCGCTCCTTAGTAGCCGTTCCATTTTGAATGGCCTTTATTTGTGCCAACTGATCTTTCGGGTATTGGTCGTTATTTCTTAAACTCAAAGCGCGCTCATATAAAGAAATAGCTTTCTCGTAATTTTCTTCATCAAAATATTCATCCGCTTTGTCAACTATTTTTTGGTAACGCTTATCATTTCCACTTTCAACTTTGCTCTTAGCCATTTCAACGCTTTCCTGAACTTTTCGTGCAGCGTATGCATCATTTGGATCAATCTCGAGGGCTCCTTCATACGCTTCCTTAGCTTCAATGTAGTTTTCCTCATCAAACAGTTGGTCTGCTTTTTTTATCTGTTTATCAAATGCTTTTTGCTCAGCCGTTTTTTCTTTCTCTTTCGCTTCGAGATCTTTCAGAATTTGTTGTGTTTCATCGACTTTATCCCGAGCGTAAGTATCATCATCAATCATTCCAACGGCCGATTGATATTCTTCCAGCGCTTTCTCGTAAGAGTTATTTTGGAAAGCTTCATCAGCGCGCTCTATGATATCATTATAGGCCTGATTTTTATTGTTGCGTTGAGCTAATGCCAAAGCCTCTTCTGCTTTTGCAATCTGTCTTTTGGGATAATCCTCATTCGGTTTCACTGCAAGGGCTTCATTGTAAAATTCAATACTCGACTCGTATTCTTGATTACCAAAAGCTTGATCGGCATTTGAAATCAAGTCATTGTACTTATTTTCCTTCGCGTCTTGTTCCTCAATTTTATTCAACAGCGCCTGATATTCTTTTATCTTTTTCTTTGGAAAGGTTTCATTAGGTTTAATGTTTGCTGCATCTTTCAGATGATCAATCGCCGCTTCGTATTTGAAATTCTGAGCCGAAACTTCAGCCAAATCTAATTTTTCCTGATAGCGTTCCTCTTTTTGAGTATCCTTAGCTTCTTCTTCAGCTTGCTGACGCAATAATTCATCGATTTCTACAATTTTATTCTGAGGCAATGAAGCTTTGGGACGCATTTCCTGGGCTTTTTCATAGAGCTTTTTGGCCTCGAGTAATTGATTTCCGTCAAAAGCTGTTTTAGCATTGCTCAACAAATTATTGTAACGTTCTTCCTCTCCTTCGAGCGCATTTAACTCATCTTGAGCTTGCTTCTTTAAATCTTGAGCCTCACTTCCATTTGGTCGAACCAGGAGGGCATCGTCAGCACGCTTTAAAGCTCCAGAATAATCACCGGAATTCAGCAGTTCCTCTGCTTCTGCCACAGCTTCATTGTAAGCCTTCTCTTCTTCTTTTGCTGCTTTCCGCTTTTCAATGCGATCCAGGAGTGCCTTTTTCGCATTTTGTGCATCCGCGTCACTTTTCAGTGCCAATGCTTCTTCATATTTCTTTAAAGCCGCTTCTAGCTCTTCTTCGTTTTCCAATTGCTCCGCTTCCTCGATCAGCGCATTAAATGATTCTTCCAACTCTTTTTGATCCTGCTGGTCAGCCAATGCTGCTTTTATTTGTTCAAGGTTTGCTTCGATTTCAGCATCATCCTGAATTTCCAAAGCCTGCTCAAATTTAGAGCGTGCATCTTCCCATTTTTCTTGAGCTAACAGCGTTTCTCCTTCCTGCTTTAGTTTTTCAAACGCTTCCTGTTCTGACTGCTCAGATTTCCATTGATCAAAAGAGGCTTGAGCCTTAGAAAGCAAATCTTTTACTTCTTGATTATCTTCGTCCAATTCCAATGCTTCTTCATACTTCCCTATGGCTGATTCCCACTGATCTTTACTTTCATGATCTGCGGCTTGCTTTTTGAGCGTCTCGATCTGTTCAGCGATCGCCTCTTTTTCATTCAGCGCTTTAAGCTTGCTATCGATTTCATTTAACCGCTGATTTACGTGTTCATCATCCCCGATAAGCTCTTGTGCCGACTCATATTGATCTTTTGCCAATTCCCATTCACCATTGTCAAAGTTTTGATCTGCCTTGGCTACCAAATCATCAAATTCAGCCTGTTGCTCTGCCGCTTTCTTCTTTTCTTCTAATGCTTCCAGTGCATTCGCTTTCCCTTCAATGGCATCCGTATTCGTATCATCCAAACTTAATACCTCATCAAACTTTGTGACTGCCGTTTCGTAATTCTCCTTGTTCATCGCCGCTTCTGCATCAGCTAGCAGGGTATTCACTTCTTCATTGATAGACTTCCTTTCTTGCTGTTCCTCTAATTTCTGCTGCGCTTCGTCTCGCTTTTCCTGCACCTTTTCATCTAATTTCAACTCCAATGCTTCGTCGTAACGCGCAATGGCATCCTCGAATTCCTCAGCTGCCACGCGCGAATCACCTTTTTTAACAAGTTCATCAAATTGCTCTTGCAGCGCTTCTTGTTCAGCCTGCTCAGCCAATTTATCTTCAATGATTTTTATTTGATCTTTGGGGTAATCTTCATTATCGATCAGTGCTTGCGCTTCTTTGTATTTACTCAACGCTTGATCCCATTCTTCTTTTGAAAACAAATCGTCGGCATCGGCAATAAGTGACTCATATTCTTCTCGTGCTGCCAGCGCCTCCTTTTCTTTTTTCATCAGCGCTATCTGATCCTTGGGATACTGTTCGTCATCTTTTAGATTAATAGCTTGTTCATACTTGGCTATAGCATCGTCGTAGGCTTTATCTTTCGCCAGTTGATCAGCTTTTTCGATCAGATCATAGTATTGCTGGTTCGCTTGTTTCTCAGCCAGGGCTTCCTCTGCCTGCTGCTGCAGTAATTCTTCAATCTCAATCAATCTGTTGTTGGGATGTTCTTCTGCTGCCTTTCCTGGAATCTGAAGTGCCTCCTCATATTTACTGAGAGCTTCTTCGTACTTTTCATTCTTAAATAATTGATCGGCTTCCTGAATCAAAGCATTATACTCTGCTTCTTTTTCTTGTTTCAATTCTTCGGCTTTAGCCAACTTATCTTCAATCCGCTTTTTCATTTTGTTGTAGACCTTTCGATCCCAGTCCATTTTATAACTGCTCTTATCGTAGGCCCAATCCACAACGGGTTCTTCTTCCATAAAGGAAAAATCAACATTTTCGCGCGTTTCAAAGAGACTGATATCAACTGGCGGCATAATCTGTCCACCAATCGGTAATTCTTCATCAATTACATCCGTTACGTCTACGTGCATCGTTTTCGTGACATAACCACTTTTCTGGTATTTAATAGTGTAATCTTTTCCGATGGGTAGTTGAACCGTATATTTACCACGTCGATTGGTCGTGGTTGAATAAACCTCTTGACCGTTGGCAACTGCAGCGACTTTCACATTACTTAAATCACCACCGTTATCCTGGTCATCTATCCTACCTTCAAAAACAACTTCCTGCCCCCAACCTATTGAGCTGAGCAAAAACGTCATTAAGAATAGAATAAAAGTAGTTTTCATATTACTTGTAAGTGAACGATAACTTGTACAACTCGTTACAAGAATCGTTCAAAAGTTCATTGTTTAAACAACAAATATCGTTAAAATTACTGGAAAATAATAGAAAATCGACGTATGCTTCACTATTCTAAACTTAGTTTTTGGGAAAAAAATGAATATCTCTCTGACATTTCTTTTTGTATCGTTGGTGCAGGAATTGTTGGATATTCGACAGCTATTGAACTTAAAGAAAAATATCCTGACAAAAAGATCGTCATTCTTGAAAGAGGGTATTTACCCGCAGGAGCAAGCACAAAAAATGCTGGATTTACTTGTTTTGGCAGTGGATCAGAGTTACTCGATGACCTCAATACCTTGTCGCAGGAGGAGGTTATTCAACTGGTTCGACTACGATATCTTGGGTTACAACTATTAATCGAACGATGTGGTGCATCATCAATTGACTATCAGCCCACAGGATCCTATGAATTGTTCACAGCTAATAATCAAGGTAGCCGACTTTACAACCTCGTATGCTCGCAAATTGACCGTTTGAACGACATTGTGGCCGCTGCAACGGGAATTCAGGAAAATTTTAAAAAAGGAGCGAACAAATTCGGATTCCTTCGCACCCAAGGGCTCATTCTAAGCAAAGGAGAAGGACAACTTAACACAGGTAAAATGATGACGAAACTGCATCAAATAGCCGTAGAAAAAGGCATTCATATATTGTTTAGCACTACTTTCAAGTCTTATAAGCAAGTTGCTAATAAAATTGAAGTTACTACCAACTATGGTACATTCGAAAGTGAACAGTTGATTTTTGCCACAAATGGTCTATCAAGACAGTTGTTGCCAAATCTGCAGCTCAAGCCTGCACGTGCTCAAGCTTTAATTACCAAACCTATTGAACAACTTCCCTTTCACGGTACTTTTCACTACGATTCGGGATATTATTATTTCAGAAACATAGGAAAACGAATTCTAATCGGTGGAGGTCGCAACACCGATGTTGAAGGTGAAACTACAACCACTTTTGACACTACGACACGAATTCAAGACCGCCTGAAAAAACTTTTAGAAACAGTAGTTTTACCCACTACTCCATTCGAGATTGAAGACGCATGGTCGGGCATCATGGGCATTGGCAACAATCGAATGCCGCTTATTCGTTCCCTCGAAAACAATGTCCATGTCGGTATTCGTCTTGGAGGGATGGGTGTTGCACTCGGTAGTCAAATTGCAAAATTATTAGTCGAGCAGATCGATTTAAAATCATCAAGCGCAAAAGAATAGAATCGAATTATTAATTTCGTGCCATGGAGAAAAAATACGTGGAGGTTTGTTTTACACCAGATGATTACGGGTATTTCGAAGGTCGCTTTGAAATAATAGTTGTAATTGACGTACTCAGAGCTACGTCTGCGATATGTTCAGCAATCGACAACGGAGTTAAAAGTGTCATTCCTGTCTCTTCGATTGAAGAAGCGCGCGCTTATCAGAAAAAGGGCTTCAAAGTGGGAGCAGAAAGACAAGGGCAAATTGTAGACGGATTTGATTTCGGCAACTCTCCGTACAGCTACATGCAACCTGCCTTAAGGGGGGAAGAGATTGTATTGTCGACTACGAACGGTACGCGAGCCATTAACATTGCTCAGCATGCAGATACAGTGGTGATTGGATCATTACTCAATTTAGAAAGTCTGACCAATTGGTTGATTGCGCAAAATAAAAATGTATTGTGCCTCTGCTCTGGCTGGAAAGGCAACTTTAATTTAGAGGACACTATCTGCGGTGGCGCAATAGCTGATAAATTGTTGGCTTCCGGGCAATATTCATCAAATGAAGACTCTTCCGTTGGTGCGAAATATTTGTTTTGTTCTTCCCGCGATAATTACTTTGGTTTCTTAAAATCTAGTTCCCACCGTCGACGACTCAAAAAACTCAATCTCAATCGCGATATTAAATATTGTTTAACTCCTAATCAACTGGATGTTATTCCTATTTTACAGAATGGTAAGATTGTTGCTCTATCGGATAGCTAAAAACGATTATCTTTGTTTCACTCCAATGTGCTGTAAAATGCTCGTGTCCAAATGAAAAGATTAGTTTATATACTGTTGAACCTGACGCTCAGCTTTGGAGCGCTCGGTAATCCATCAGACACGAGTAAAGTGGAATGGATCAAACCTTATTTCAACACCAAGGCCGATCACAGCTATGCATTACCAGGTAATGAATCACGCGATGAATGGGACATGATAGGTGTTTTAGTTGATTGTATTGATTCCGCAAAAGTCAGCATAGATCTGGTAGCTTACGACCTCCAAAACATGCGCGTAGGGTCCGCCCTTGCCCGCGCAGCACGTCGCGGTGTACAAGTTCGCGTCATTACAGATGTCATCCACCGTCATCATGCTCCAAAATATACACAACCTATGTGGGATACTTTGCGCGCTGCAGGCATACCAAATATTGATGACAGCGGCACAATATATTGGCCAGATGGCGAAATCGAGCATCGTTTTGAAAAACTTCCCAATTCAGGTGCAAATATGCACCATAAATTTGCTGTTTTTGATTTATTAAGTGAAGATCCTGATGATTATCACCTCTGGACTGGAACGATGAATGTCACCTATACAGGACCCTGGAACACCAATGCAACCTTACATATCAAAGATAGTGGTATCGCTGAAGCATATTTTGAGGAATTTCAGCAAATGTGGGGAGGCGAAGATTCTGAGCCCAATAACCGGCGTGCACGCTTTCACAAGGACAAAAGTAATGTTTCTAAAAATATTCATCATGTGAATGAAACGCGTGTAGAAGTTTACTTTGGACCTATGGATCGCCGCAGAACTAAACCGAGTATAGCTGCCCGCATTACCGAATTAATAGAAGATTATGCCAAACACGACGCGCGATTCTTAGCTTTTGCTATCAGTTCAAACATTCCTATCAGTCAAGCTTTGATAAAGCGATCCGGCCGCGGGGAGATTAATTTACAAGGAGTTATAGATCCTGCATTTTATGCACGCTACCGCAATAACGATGATATTTGGGCTCGTCCAGAAATGGCATTTGGAAATCGACTTGTTTTACCAGCCAAAGAGGTGCGCAAGCTGCACAGCAAAACAATGATTATTGATGCCCAATACCCTTATCCTGAAAAGCATGATGCTTTGACAATAACTGGCTCATACAATTTCTCTGCCGCTGCTGAAAGAGCCAATGATGAAAATATTTTATTGATTTTCGACAACAAAATCACGAATCAGTACTTGCAGGATTTTATGGGGGTCATGAGTCGGGCTCAAGGGGAATCCTTTCACCGCTACCCAACGGTAGATACTACAAAATGGTATGATCAATTCAGAGTCGTCGAAGGAGACCGTATTGAAGTTGAACTCGCCACCAAATTCTATTATCCTGTTGACCTGTTAGGTGTTGATGCACCACGAACCTGGGGAGGACACGAGGACTCGACTTATTATTATTCAGCAGCATCCAAAAACTACCTCAAAACGTTATTAAAAGGAGCTTCTTTGCGAATTGTTGGTCCACGAGGGTTACCCCGCCACAAGTATGGCAGTTACAAGGGTTATGTTCAAGTGAAAAATGAAGATAGCATCTTTCATCTCAATCGGGCTATTCTGAGTAACGGACACGCCGATTACTCTGAATATTATTATCAACCCGGTGACTCTGCCATGGCTTTTCAAATTGAAACTGAACGTGCACGTCAACTCCAACTTGGTATGTGGGAAAAACCAACAATGATTGGTCAAAAAATAATCACGGACGATGCGTTAATGCAGCAAAATTTATTCCCGCTAAATATTAATACAGCAACCAAAAAAGAACTTCAGTTTTTACCAACCGTTGGTCCCGGACGAGCTCAAAAAATACTTGACTATCGCGATAAAAATGGTGATTTTAATTCACTGAATGCACTTGATAGAATACCAGGTATTGGGCCCGCTACGCTGAAAAAACTCGCACCGATGGTTGTTTTTGAGTAGTAATATCGTCTTAAAAACCTGGGGTATTTTCTTTATTTTGACGCTATTTGAAATATGCTAGTTATAATAATTAAAATTTAATAACTTGGACCTAATAGCGTTTATTCAAATCTCCCTACTTCATCTATTCTTACTTTGGAAAATATTTTTCTCTATTAACTACTTTTTCCCATTACTCACTTTTGTTTATTTTAAAAAGTGTTCGTGAGCTCCCTTTGGTCGGTTGCTGCAAAAAGTAGCAAAAAGATCTAGGCCTTGTTAAATTTTTAAAGTCTCCACTCCTGAACGGCGATGATTTCGCGGATCTCTTCCGGCAAGCTCCAGAGTTAGCTCTATCATTAGCGCCCTCCAATTCGCTCCAACTTCAAAAATTTAAAATGGCCAATTCCCCTTATCGAATCTACTAGTACCTTAATTTCAATCCTGCTTTTAGGTACAAATATTTAGTCGCTCCTTATAACACACTTAAAGATCTAATATTCAGTAATATAAAGTGTTT
>CAYFTH010000069.1:0-16449 GCA_964346075.1 uncultured Fluviicola sp.
AGCTCCAGAATACAAGGAATTAGTGGGGATAACGACTTAAATTGGTAACCCAATTCTATAATTCAAATCTTGCAAAAAATCAATAAATAAATCTGCTGACTCCTGCATGCCGTGTTGATAGGGTTTCCACTGTATATTAAATCGTACTAATATGATGTCATAATCATTGAGTGTCAAATCAAAAAGCATGTTATTGTGCTGATTACTATACAGCTTCCATGTTTTTTTGAAAGACTGTCCTACAACAGGAGGTCTAAAACCTGTTACTAGTATGTAGGGCTTTTTAGGGCGATAACCATTTGAATTGTTGTTGCAACTATTGATAAAACAATACTCGAGCTTATTATTGTCATTATCTGAAAATACGTCTCTTTTATCGTCCTTTTTGCGGCACTTTGGAAATGACGTTTTTTCCTGACCTCCTCTCAGGGGTAATTCTGGTGTAAAAATTTTACTGTGATTGACTATACTATCACCATCTGTAAAATAAACCTTAAACGTGAAGTATTGATATGCATCAAAAGAAGGAGTAAATTCGTACACTTCATCAAAATCAAGTTCAGTAATAGTTTTATTGTGTTCGACAATTAACTTAGTAATGTCGTTAACGTTATGTCTATTACTATAGAAGTTTTCCTTTCTGAATGTGACTCCCATAATATCTGAGGAATACATATCAAACAATGGTGCAACCAATTGCGATTTTCTTGTTTGATAGGCCAGATGGGTTTGTTCATTTTCTAAAAATTGCTCATTTTCTTTTGATATCCAGTTATTTTCTAAAGCTGTTTCTTCATCAAGGTATTCACAATTAAAATCAGCAATACCAATAGTGTAGATATATATATCTTCATTAAACTCATGTTTTCCCATATAGCTGTTTACATCATCGTAAATATTAATTAGACTCGGAATAGAAGCAGAATCGAGCGCCATTCTATTGTATTCAGCCATTAGTCCATAAAAATAATCAGCATTTGTAGCAGAGTCCTTTAACTTTTTGGTATCATAAGCTAGAGCGTTAGTGTCCATGAGTGCTCTATTCACCAAATAACCAGATGGAATGTCGTTTACTAAATTACCATAAACGGAATCAGCAACTTGTAACGAAGACATAACGACTGTGTCTGTGCTTTGCGCACTCACTCGACACACAACAAACAGAAATAAACTCAGTATAATTATGTAAAACCTCATAATTTCAATTTTTTAATGATTTAGACCTGTTGCTACTTTTCTTTCAAAGTATCGAGTTCTTGCTGCTGCTTTTGAACTAACTCTTGCTATGCCTCCAACAATTTGCGTTGTTCTTCCAGTAGCTTTTGTTGTTTGTCAATCTGCTCTTGTTGCTCATCAATTTGCTCCTGCTGATCAATGACATAAAGCGTCAATTCCTCCACCTTTTCCATGGTAATTTTAGCGGTTTCTCCAAGGTTAACTCCGTCAGCTTCTATTTCTTCCGCCGAAGGTACATTGGGTAAATGACCGTTTTTGTCTATAAAACTTTTGAGATCGCCGATAGGCATCAAATCATAGTTGTCTTCAAACACATAGTCTGCCCACGTCTCTTCATCAACCTTTATTTCCCGTGCACGCAGCAAACCATCATTTTCGAGTTGAAGCATTTTTCTTCCTTCATGGTTTTCAATAATGATGAGTTTGTCGAAACGATTATTTCCTCCACCTAAATATTTGTTTTTTAAATGAATACCTGCTTGTGGTATAGTAGCATCTCCAATGGCAACCCCTCTTCTGGCATGAATATCACCGCGAACATCCAGTATGGTTTGTGGGTTATTTGTCCCAATTCCTACCCAGGTAGGACAGGTGACGCCTGTATAAAGAATTTCTTTGTCATCAAATATTCGGTTGGCCCAAGAGGGAAGGGTTAGTCCAACAGTATTTAATGCAACCGGATCATCTCCAGGAGTAACTTGATAGCAGTCCAGGGAGTACATTGAGTTGCGCATGCTGTAGAGTGTTTTCGTCTCCGTTCGCCCATCTTTATCTACAAACAACATTTTTCCCGTCGTATCATTTGCATCGGCATAATCCGAAAAAATAATGTCACCTGATAGCTTTAAATTTCCTTCTAACTCCAGCCTTTCTACTGGATTGGACATACCGATGCCCACCTTTCCTTCTTTGGTAATTCGGAAACGTTCCACATCATTGGTTCGAAACTTCAAATCTGATGCGTTCTTCGTACCCATATAAGCTGTTGAATCCGCAATATCTCCGTGTTTATCCCATTTGGATGCTTCTCCACTCGGAGGTGGTTCGATGGTTATCGTCTGATTCGTTATTCCCTGCCCTTGAATTTGTAAATTGATCGAATTACATTCAAGCGATTGCACGGTGGCTGAAGCACAATCTGAAATATTACGCCAGGGATTACCTGTGGTTACACCTGTTCCGCTGCCGGGACTCGTGGGCAAATTAAAAAAGATACCCTGATTGGTACCGCAATCTATTGTTCCCTGTAATGTCCAGAGGTTGGCCGGAGCATTCCCGTTCAACTGAATGTCGTAGTTAAAAGCCACATCGTAGTTATAGCCGTTATTACAGCTACTCTGAGCAGGAACGATACCCGTAAGTTCGATCGATACGTCCACACTGTAGTTTTGTCCTAAAGCCGCGTTTACAGTGGTGGAATAATTGATCGTTTGGGCGCTTACGCCTGCTGTGGATAATACCAAAAAAGAAATTACACCGAGGATGGTGATTAAGTTCAATCGCTTCATAAGTACTTGTTTTAAATGCTGTTAGAACACAAATCTACCCCCCATTTTGGAATTCCAAATTTTTCTTAAAATTTCTTTTGAGGTTTTGGATCCTTAGAACTGTAGGATCATAGACCGCAGGATTTTGATCCGAGGAGCAGTAGGATTTAGAAATAGCTTGATCAATAAAGATCATCTGAATAACTCGTTTTTTCTTCAACATTCGAAATTCTGATTCAATATGCTGTGGTCTCTCATGAACGGTGTTCGGTTTGTTAACCCTAATTACAAGTAGCCATGAATGTAGAATAAGCTTGTTCTATCAAGGATAAAAACAAAAAAGCACTTCTTTTTTCAACTCATTTACAATCATATTATTACAGCCGTCTTTTTATGACAACAAAGGATTTCTTATCTTTGGATGAAAACAGTTGAAAATATGCGATTTTTTATAGCCATTCTTTGCATTTTGCCTTTTTACATACTTAGTCAAGAGGCCGAGTTGGTCACTCAACAGCGGATTCGAGGTACGATCAGCAATTTTGTTTTTAGTCCAGATGGGGCGTATCTGGCAAACATCAGTGAAGATGATCCGGCAATCCATGTCTGGCACCTCGCTTCGGAGAAAATTATTGGATCGCTTCAGGACTACGACCAGCCCACTGAAGCACTTGCCTACAATTCGAGTGGCGACGAGCTGTTAACACTTTACGAAGACCATCTTATGATCCGATGGAACCTGAATAAATGGGCTGTTTCAGACTCCATGAGGCTTGAAAAAGGCCCTGCCTGGATCGACATGAGTGGCAACTATATGTTTGCGGGTTTCTACAACGAAATAAAGGTGTTTGACCGTTCCTTTAAGGCTCAAAAAACTATTAAAGTGAGCGGAGAACCTCGCAGCAGTTATTCCACGGAGAGCCACCTTTACGTGGGCACTTCTTTTGGAGAACTCATTAAGATCAACCTTGACGATCTCTCTATCGCTTTTCAAAAGAAGTTCAATAAAACAGACTTTCAGGATCTCGACATTTCGACATCAAAAAATCGCCTGTTAGCTTTTAACGACAACGGCTCAGTGACAGAGGTTTCATTGAATGCGCTCACTTTGACAAAAAACTTCAAACCACTCGGTGGGTTTAACTTTGGGAAACAATATGGCCAAGTACATGCCGGTAACGGATTGATTGCTTTTATCAAGCAAAAAAATCAAATCGACTGTTACAACATGGAAGGTAACTTGGTCATGCAGTTGATCGATACCGTGGAGTCTGAAGAGATTAAGGTCTTGGAGTTTTCTCCGGACGGAAGCGTACTAGGCTCTTCCAGCTTCAAACAAACATTCTTTCAGGGAATGAAGTCAGGTGAAAACAGCATCAAGTTGTGGGATTTGTCGCGTCAAGGGCTGATCGCCGAACTCAAGGGTAGTGTGAACCCCGTCCATCAGTTTTCATTTCATCCCCGGGAAAATGTCGTTGCTCTGCTCGGAGAAAACCGCAAAATAAGCGTTTGGGATGTCGATTTTGCCGAAAAAATGTTCGAATTTCAATTACGGGAGCCCGAACGCGAACAGGATATCGCTCTCATGGGTAAGGAGAATAAAGACGATGTCAACAATTCGTCCAGCGGAGGAATAATCAATGTTAACAAGCTCGCTGAGAAAGCGAAAGAAAGTGTGGTGAGAAGAACGGTCAACCGCCTGCGCGAGGAACCCGTCTTAGTTCAGTTTTCAGCCAAAGGAAATTATTTGCTGACCAAATTGGAAAAAGATGAAATTCGAATTTATCGCTTCGATGGGAAAAAAATGGAATACATGCACTTTGCCAAACATCAACAAGAACGCATTAACTATTTCATGACCGACCCTGAAGAAGAACACATCATCTGTTTGGGTGCTGGAGATAGAGCCGTATCAATTGTCGATTTAAAGACAGGAGAGCTGGTTGAAAAATTAAAAACGGGAAACAAAACAGCGAAAAGGGAGTATCTCAACAATGCCATTTCTGCAGCGTTTAATCCCACGGGGGAAAACTTTGCCGTTTGTACGGGGAGAGGGCAGGTTTTTGTCTGGGATGATGATTTCGAACCCGTCACGAAGACGGAAGGAAATAATCTTTTCCGCGTGGGAAACAATGCTTTTATCAACTATTCATCAGATGGCAAAACGCTTTACATGAAAGGTCTTGGCGGCATACGCGAATACAAGATGTCAAACTTCCAAACCCTCGGAACCAATAAACTTAAAATGCCTGGAAGACCCTACGAGCTGGGAACACCTCAGGATTTTATGGTCGGTTTTGACGAAACGACGGGGTACATTGAAGATTTGTCTAATCAGCAACTTGTTTCTTTTCCGATCAACCGCAGTATGCTTAATGCTGTCGATGCTTCTTTGCGTAATTATATTGGGGTTTCATTGAAAAACGGTGAATTTCGTCTCTACGATGTCGCAACAGGTAATTTGCGGGCAACATTTGTAGGAGAAGGCGAAAATACAATTATAAAAACAGAGGAGAACTACTACAAAGTTAACAAGAAAGGGTTTGATCTGGTTTCGTTTCGCATTGGTAGAAAAGCATACCCCTTTGAGCAGTTTGATGCCTATTATAATCGACCCGACCTCGTTTTGAAAGCACTTAAATGTCCGGATGAAGAATATATTGAACTCTATAAAAATGCTCACGAAAGGCGTTTGGAGAAGCTCGATATTACAGACGGTTCTACACCAGACTTTTCTACGCTTCCTCAATTAAAAATCACGAATCGTTCATCAATTCCTTTTTCACAATCAGAAAAAAAGGTTGCGTTCCACATCAAAGCATTGAGTGAAAAAAATCCGTTAGAAAAGCTAAAAATCACCATCAATAATGTCCCCATCGAACACCACAAACTTGAAGGTCAATCTGCTGAAAAAACTATCAACCTGGAGTTAATCAAAGGAACGAACAAGGTGAACGTATATGCCGTCAATACAAAAGGAGAAGAGAGTCTGGCGGAAAGTATCACCATCCATTGTTCCCGAAGTGATAAGCCCGACCTTTATCTGGTAACTGTGGGCACATCAGATTACGCCGACGATCGTTTTGATTTAAATTATGCAGCAAAGGATGCACAGGATTTAACAGCATTGTACGAGAAGTACGATAATAATCGGTTTAACGAGATCCATACTTACAACATTACCAACAAAGAAGTGAAAAAAGAAAAGTTTCAGGCTGTTAAGGAATTTCTTCAAGCAACAAATCGCAACGACCAGGTTATTTTTTATATCGCTGGTCATGGTGTTTTGGACGAAAACTTTGCCTATTATTATGGTACGCACGACATTGATTTTTTAGCTCCCCAAAAGCGTGGTCTATCTTACGACAAATTAGAAGAGGTTCTCAGCGGAATTGCTTCTGCTAAAAAACTACTGATCATGGACACTTGTCATTCGGGTGAAGTCGATGAAGATGAAGTGACAGTCGTCGAAGAGGATGAAGGTGAAGATGATTTGGCTTTTAACGACGTTACATTTAGAGCTGTTGGTCCAAAACTCCGGGAAGGATCAGATACCCGAGCATCTGCTGGAAAAATGGCTCGCCTACTCTTTGCCGATATCAGGAAAGGAACAGGAGCCACAGTTATTTCCAGCGCTGGTGGTGTTGAATTTGCCATGGAAGGAGACGACTGGAAAAACGGCTTGTTTACCTACTCGCTGCTCAACGGTATTACCAACCAAACGGCTGACCTGGATGGCGATGGAATAATTATGGTTTCTGAACTCCAGAATTATCTAATTGAAAAAGTAGGAAAACTTTCTCACGGAAAACAAGTTCCCACAACCCGGGTTCAAAATATACGATTGGATTATCCCGTATGGTAAAATGATAATGCGTCAGTTCGTTTCCATATCTTTCGTTTTGGCTTTAGTCCTGCCATTTGTCACTATTTTTAGCTGGCTCTCGCTGGAGCGCGCGGCATTAAAGAAAAATGTGAAACACGAATTGATGAAAACGGTTTCCGATGACGAATTGATGGCTTTTACTTTTCCAATAGAAGACACTACTACTCAGTTGGAATGGGAGCATGCGGGGGAGTTTGAATACGGCGGAGAAATGTATGATATCGTGCGGCGCAGCTATTCAAATCACGAAGTAACCTATCACGTATGGTGGGATCACGACGAAACCGTGTTGAATCGCAAATTGACGCAGCTTTCCTCGATTTGTTTCAACGATTCTCCAGTGAAGAAAAAGTCAGGTCAACAGCTCGCTTTTTATACGCAACAGCTTTTTGTAGAAACGTTTTCCACTTTCTTTACACACCCCGTTTCGGCTATAAATCAACATTTTTATGCCTATTTGCCACCGCATACAAACCCACAACTAGAGATAGACACGCCACCTCCACTTCATGCATTGATTCTATGAACGCCGTTGCTAATCATTAAATGATGTCAATAAAAATATTGAAAATCCAGATGACAGCATAACGCTGCAAAATGAGCGAGCTGTACCCTCTATCTGATGCAGTTGTGTCAACCATGTACTCATGGAAAGCTGAAAATTTGCCCTTTGAGTTTAAACAGCAGTGTTCTGTGAAGCATGAAGATCAGAGTTGTTAACCTGTTTTGTGCCAGTCATCTCATTACAAACTAATTAAAAATAAAAAGCAATGAATAAGTTGTTAGTATTGGTGATGCTCTGTTTTGCATCACTCGCAACGGGTCAGTCACTCACCGTTGTCGATCAAAAAACCAAAGAGCCATTAGAAATGGTGGAAATTGGTGGAAAAGGAGTGACTAAAAAAGTCTTCACGCAAGAAGATGGTCAGGCAGATATTCGTCAGTTTAAAGGGACCAACGAAATTATCATTCGGCTCTACGGATATGAAACACGAGAGTTCTCTTATCAGCAATTAAAAGCTTCCGATTTTAAAGTGAGCTTGCAATCGCGGGTTTTGACATTGAATGAAGTGGTGGTTTCTGCCAACAAGTGGAGTCAGGTATCATCTGATGTACCAATGAAAATTTCACGTATTTCTCCAAAAGAAATCGCACTGCAAAACCCCCAGACCGCAGCGGACTTATTGGGTACTTCGGGAGAGGTATTCGTTCAAAAAAGCCAGCAAGGCGGAGGGAGTCCAATGATTCGTGGATTTGCAACAAACCGATTACTGTACTCGGTGGACGGCGTACGTATGAATACCGCCATTTTCCGCGGCGGCAACATCCAAAATGTTATTTCACTGGATCCTTTTGCTATGGAAAATGCAGAAGTTTTATTCGGTCCCAATTCTACTATTTATGGTAGTGATGCGATTGGCGGCGTAATGAGCTTTCAAACCCTCACCCCTGATTTTGCTGATGGTGAAGAACCGCTCGTTAAAGGAAGAGCCCTCATGCGCTATTCGTCCGCCAATCGCGAAAATACAGGGCATTTTGATATCAACGTAGGTTGGAAAAAATGGGCGTTAGTTACGAGTGTTTCATCCAATAAATTTGACCACTTGCGCCAGGGCAGTCACGGACCGGATGATTATGTAAAACCCTACCATATCGAACGGATCAATGAGATGGATGTCCTCGTAGATCAAGATGACCCGCTGCTTCAAGTACCTTCGGGCTATGATCAAATGAATCTCATGCAAAAAGTACGTTATGCTCCCAATGAAAACTGGGACTTAGAATATGCTTTTCATTATTCAGAGACCTCATCTTATGGTCGGTATGACCGTCACAACCGCACGAAAAATGGTGATCCGCGCTATGGACAGTGGGATTATGGTCCTCAAAAGTGGATGATGAATTTACTCACGATACACCATCGCCAATCCAATTTATTCTATGATCAAATGAGTATGCGATTTGCTCAACAATCCCTCGAAGAAAGCCGTATTTCGCGCGATTTAAATAGTTTTTTCCGCGAAAGAAGGACTGAAAATGTTCAGGCCTATTCGGCAAACGTCGATTTTTCAAAAGCCCTCGGTTCCAATAACAACTTGTTTTATGGAGTGGAGTACGTTTTTAACGACGTTTCATCCGCGGGGAAAATTGAGAATATAGCCCAGCAAACCTCTGTTCCAGGCCCCGCTCGTTATCCTGAGTCCTCGTGGCAAACGGCAGGTGTTTATCTTAATGACGAACACCAATTCGGTGAAAACCTCACCGTTCAGGCGGGAGCGCGCTACACACATTATTTGTTAGACGCCACTTTCGACACCACTTTTTATCCATTTCCATTTACTGATGCGAATCTGAATAATGGTGCGCTTACTGGTGGGCTAGGTGCTGTCTATGAATGGAATGAAAACACGGTGATTCGTTTCAATGCATCAACGGCTTTTCGTTCTCCGAATGTAGATGACATTGGCAAAGTTTTCGACTCCGAGCCAGGTTCTGTTGTCGTTCCCAACACGGGGTTGAGTGCAGAGTATGCTTACAACGCTGATGTTGGAATCACAAAAGTTTTTGGAAAATTCTTAAAATTAGATCTTACGGGGTATTACACACTGCTCGAGAATGCAATGGTTCGACGGGACTATATGTTAAATGGTGCAGATAGTATTGTCTATGACGGTGCGTTGAGTCAAGTTCAAGCACTGCAAAATGCAGCCCAGGCAACCGTCTACGGGCTCCAGGCTGGACTAGAAATTAACCTGACTAACGGGTTTTTACTGCGGTCGCGGTTGAATTATCAACGCGGTCGCGAGGAAATGAGCGATGGAACGATTAGTCCTTCGCGTCATGCTGCACCTTGGTTTGGTGTAACGCGGCTCCGCTATGCGTTCGGTGAACTCATGTTTGATTTTTACGCTCAATATCAAGGCGAAAGGAGTCATGAAAACCTATCAGTGAGCGAGCGCGGTAAAAGCGCAATATACGCCGCCGATGCAAACGGAGAAACATACGCTCCGAGTTGGTATACACTCAATTTTAAAGTTATGTACGAAGTGAGTGATCACTTAACGGTAAGTGGAGGTGTCGAAAACATTACGGATCAGCGCTATCGTCCTTACAGCTCCGGACTTTCCGGTGCAGGACGCAATTTTATTTTAGCATTAACGGTTCCGTTTTAACACTATATTTGCCGGGGAACAAGTGGTTCCCTGGCTTTTTTTCCCACTCCCAAACGTGCCTCAATCGTATTTAGCACGATCCATTAATCAATCGTCTTCTAACAACAATCACCGCAGTATGAGCGGCTATCCAAACAATTCGCGCAGGACTTCCTCAATTCTGGAACACTCCACGATCTCAATGGAAAAATCCTTTTGCTCAATACCTTTGTTCTCTTTCGAGACGATAATCTTGTCAAACCCGAGCTTCTCCGCTTCTGAAATACGCTGAGGAATGCGGTTCACCGGACGAACCTCCCCAGAAAGTCCAACTTCTGCAGAGAGGCAAATGTTCTTTTTGATAGCAATATCTGCATTTGATGATAGAATTGCAGCAACGACTGCCAGGTCAATCGCGGGGTCATCAACTTTGATTCCACCGGCGATATTGAGAAAAACATCCTTCGCTCCCAGTTTAAATCCACAGCGCTTTTCCATGACAGCCAATAACATATTCAGTCGCCGCAAATCAAAACCCGTTGCACTGCGCTGTGGCGTTCCATAAGCAGCTGTACTCACCAGTGCCTGAACTTCGATTAGCATAGGCCGCAAACCTTCTAATGTTGCCGCAATTGCACTCCCGCTCAATTGATCTTTGTTGTTAGAAATTAAAATTTCTGAAGGGTTTTCCACTTGTCGCAACCCATCACCTAACATTTCATATATTCCCAGCTCGTTTGTTGATCCAAAGCGATTCTTAATCGACCGCAGTAAGCGATATACATGATTGCGATCGCCTTCAAACTGAAGCACCGTATCTACCATGTGCTCCAACACTTTTGGTCCTGCGAGTGAACCTTCTTTGGTAATATGTCCAATCAAAAACACGGGCGTTTCTGTCTGCTTTGCAAATCGCAATAGCTGTGCAGTGCATTCCCGAATTTGAGAGATACTGCCCGGGGAGCTCTCGATATGTTCACTGTGAATGGTTTGAATAGAGTCGATCACCAATAAATCGGGAGCCATTTGTTCAGCGTGATTAAAGATGGCTTCGAGTTGTGTTTCAGTAAGTAAATAACAGGATTCGTTGAGGCTCCCAATTCTACCCGCGCGCATTTTTATTTGTTGCTGACTCTCCTCTCCAGAAACGTAGAGTATTTTTTGGTCCACTTCCTGCATGGCCATCTGCAACATGAGCGTTGATTTACCGATTCCCGGCTCTCCGCCAAAAAGGACTAAAGATCCAGGAACAAGGCCATCTCCCAACACGCGGTTGAGTTCATCATCTTTCATCTGGATGCGCTGCACAGCAACTTCTTTAATCTTATGAATTGCCCGCGGTTGTGCCGATTTTTTTGACGTTTTTGAAAACGCTGAGACTTCCGACTTGCCCTTGGATATCACCTCTTCAACAAATGTATTCCACTCGTTGCACGATGGGCATCTCCCAAGCCATTTGGGTGCTTCGTGCCCGCAGTTTTGACAGAAATAGGCTGTTTTCACCTTCGCTTTTTTTGCCATATACTGATTATTGTTCGGATAAGAAAGCCGCTAATTGTTGTACGGCTCGACTTCTGTGGCTCAATTGGTTTTTTTCATCTTTACTCATCTCTGCAAAGGTCTTATCGCCTTTTTCGGGAACAAAAACAGGGTCATAACCAAATCCCTGGGTTCCCCTCGGTTTGTTCGCAATATCTCCTTCTACTTTTCCTTCAAACGTGTATTCTTTTCCGTCCATGATGAGTGCTATAACTGTTCTAAATTGAGCAGTCCGCTGGCGTTTTCCTTCAAGTTGATCCAACACCTTTTGCAGGTTCTTCGCGTCGTCTTTTTCTGGTCCCGCAAAACGTGCGCTTCTCACACCCGGTTTGCCGTTCAACGCGTCAATTTCAAGTCCAGTATCGTCTGCAAAGCAATCAACGTCAAATTTATCTGCTACATATCGCGCCTTGAATACTGCATTTCCCATCAATGTATCCTGTTCTTCCGGTATATCATCATGACAACCTATTTCAGCAAGCGTTTTTACCTCATAATAAGGAGGAAGCAACCCCTGGATCTCTTTTGCTTTGTGCTCATTTTGTGTGGCAAAAATCAACTTCTTTTTTTCCATGATCAACTGTCTTTTCATCAAAAATACAAAGAAAGCAGCACAAATTTATGATCCCGCTTTGCGAATAAATGCCTCCAGCGACTGATTAAAAGCACTGGATTTTTCCCCCGGCAAGGCGTGTCCGGCTCCTTCAATTATCTTCAAGTCTGCATTGAGCAGGTCAGCCAATGCTTTGGCTTGTTCCGTACTAAAAACCTGGTCTTCTTTTCCCCATAAAACAAGTGTTTTCACAGGTACCGTGCCACTTAGTTCATTGCGGTTGGCAGCCAACTCACGGAGCAAAGCGCTCTGCTGGGTGGGATATTTACTGAAATACCGCCCGATTGTTTGTTCTCGAATGCCGTTAGTTAATAGTGGTGGGTCTTCAAAAGAAAACTCCATGAGGCGCTTTACCTCCTGCCCTGTTGTGGGAACAAAAGCCTCCTGAATGCTATCCACGCCAATGCGATTACAAAATGCTTCAATATCTCGTTTTGAAACAGTTGGACCCGGCGAGTCCACCAGTGTCAATGTTTGCAAATTCTCGGGATACCGATGCGCCACTCCGAGACTGATAAATCCACCATAAGAAATTCCTGCAAGGTGCACCTTTTTCAACTCCAGGTGCGTCATCAATTCATTCACCGCTTCGATTTGTGCCGATAGCGTTGGTTGCTCCGTCGATGAACTGTTCCCAAACCACAAGATGTCTGGCACTACAATGCGGTAGTCCTCGTTCAACTTTTTCACCTGCCCCCACCAGGAAATTTTCCCGTCACCTCCAAATCCGTGGACAAAGACAATAACCGGAGCGTTTTTTTTATTGTTGTCCCAATAGTTTACATTGAATCGTGATGAATTCATGGTGTCCTGCACGAACCCTTTTTTCTCGTACCTTTTTGCCATGCGTTCATCATAGCGATCTACGATATTTTTGCATCCATAACTGATAAACAGAACCAGCAGCAGTAGTTGCCATTTATGTACCCTCTTAATCTCAATGTTCATCAGTGAAAGGGTTTGTGTTTAACGTTTTTTGCACTTCAAATCCTTCTGGAATCACCATTTGGAATCGATTTTTAGCATCATCGACATCTCGATCTATGTGCTCAGCCAGAAAATGTAATTGCATTTTTCCCTTATTGGTAATGATTTCTAAAGGTGCGCCTGGAATTGATTCAAAAAGGTAGTCGCCCTTTCGCACTAATGGCTGGATCGACGGCGTATACCAAATGATCGTCTCGCGACTATCCGCGCTTGTCACAATAGCTTTTTTACAGGATCTATTGAGCACTTTTTTCTCCCCGTCGACGAGCTCTATATTTCTTTTCGCCAATGCCAGCCGTTGCTCTGAGGGTAAATCATTCGCTGTAAAAAAAACAGCTTTCTGTTCTGCACCATTATCCATAAGAACGAGGGTAGAGTCACATCCTTTTCGATTGATTGTGGAGCGAGAAAAATAGCCGCCCCATTCCAAGGTAGAACGCAAACCAGTGGTGTCGAAAGCCAACGATAACTGCCCTTCATCAAACTGCTCCACCTCGCTATACATTTCTGGGTAATCCGAAGCGGCAGCAATGGAATAGACTATAACGCCCCGCTTATGCTGAGCACCACAAAAAAAAGCTGTAGCGCAAACTACAGCTGATATTATAATATGCTTGTTCATGTCTTACTGGCCCTGTCCTTGTCCTTGACTTTGTGCCTTAGCCTTCTCCTGCATTTCCTTTAGCGTTTCTTCAGTGTACCCTTCTGGAACTTCCATATTAAAAACTTCATCTGGGTTTTCAACATGATCCATGTAATCGGTGGCAACAAACTTCATGCTCATTTGAGAACTCTCTACACTAAATTCCAGAGGCATTCCAGGTATCTTCTTATTCATGTACTTGGTGCTGTTGCTTGGCTGCTCAATTTCTTCTGTGTACCAGTAGACCATTTCAGATTCGTTTTCGCCATACATAATCGCTTTCTTGCAAACAAATCCCATGATTTCCTTCGTGTCATTCAATAATTCAATATCCGGCTCTTCTTGATCTTGCTGGCGATCCTCGTTGTCAAAGGTAATGGCTTTTTTACCCATAACACCAGAAGTAAGTATAAGGCCGCGATTTTCGTCGTTATCAATTATTGTCGTTGTTTTCATAAGACCATCACCCATATTCACGACTTGGCAAAACTTTTTTCCTTCCATGAACATTTCCATTGTGCTCCCTTTCATTATAGCCATCTGAGATTGCATCTCCGGGTCTTGAGCTTCCATCTCTACTTCATACATAATTGTAGCCTGAGCGGATAAATTCATCGCAACAACTAGTGCTGCTACTAATGTTAAAATTTTCATTGTTTTTCAGTTTTAATTTAAATCTCTGTTCAAATTTACAAAATTGATGCCGAAAATCGTCAAACGAATCAATAATACCGTTTTAAACCCTTTTGGACGGTGATAATTGATGTTATTGACAGAAGGTCTTATTCAAAAAACGCACGATACACATCATTTCCATTGGCGTATAAGAACAGCGCCATCAGCAAAATAAACCCAATAACCTGGGCATATTCCAACACTTTTTGTGGCGCCTCTTTTCCTGTAATCATTTCATACAATAAAAACACGATGTGTCCTCCATCAAGTGCGGGAATCGGTAAAATGTTCATTATTGCCAGTATGAGCGAAATAAATGCCGTGTTCGCCCAAAACACTTTCCAGTCCCATGCAGCGGGAAAAAGGCTGCCAATTGCACCAAAACCTCCTACGCTTTGAGCTCCCTTTGAAGTAAAGATCAACGGCAGTTGTGCGGCGTAGTCATGCATGGTCCAGCTCGCCTTTTCAAAACCTCTGGAAATCGACTCCCCAAAGGTATAGTCGCAATGTGTACTCTTGAGCCAATTGGGCCGCTTTCTTACAAACCCAAAGGTATAGAGGTTGGCATCGCTATTCCACGTACCGTATATGGGCAATGTATCTGGTTGACCGTCGCGATAAAGCGCAATATTGAACAATACCGAATCGCTTTCTTGTTTTTTACTCAAAGCATGTTGAAATAAGTGGAAATAAGGTGTCTGCAAACCATTCACCCCGACAATACTGTCCCCTTTTTTCAGATCACTCCGTGCCGCAGGATTTCCCGCAATGATAGAATCTACAACTGTTGGGACCCGGGGTCCAACCGCCATAATTGCACCAGTCTCCCACATTTGATCGTCAATGTCTTCAGCGAGCTTCAGCTGACGTGTAGTTCCATCTGGCTTTCTCACCGTCAAATGACGTGCTCCTCTCAAAAAAATCTGAATATTTATCTCTCTGACGTTCTCGACTGGCTCTCCTTCTACAGCTGTAATAATGTCACCATCCTCTAAGTCTACACCGAGTTCTTGAAATGTTGGATCTACAGCTATTCCGTGCTTCAGTGTATCGTTTTCAATAACGTTATCGCCCCAGGCAGCTACGACTAAAATATAAATGAAAAATCCTAAAATCACATTAACGGTAACACCTCCAACCATTACAATTAAACGTTGCCAGGCCGGTTTTGACCGAAATTCATCCTCTTTTGGCGGGGCTTTCATTTGGTCCTTATCCATAGATTCATCGACCATGCCAGCAATTTTCACATATCCGCCCAGTGGCAACCACCCAATTCCCCATTCGGTATCACCTATCTTTTTCTTGAGCAAGGAAAACCAAGGATCAAAAAAGAGGTAAAATTTCTCAACGCGAATTTTAAATGCCCGTGCTGCAATATAATGTCCAAACTCATGTAGCGTAATGAGTATCGCCAGGGATAAAATGAGTTGTGCTGCTTTGATCCAAAAATCCATAACTTATCTGATTGAATTGCAAATATGGGAATTATACCGCCAAAAAGATCCCTTTTTTACATTGCTGTTTCTAAATAATTGCAAATTTTTGTTTCTCCGCTCTTCTCTTAGACATGAAATTCCCACAATCGCCAGAGAACCGTATTCTTTCTTTCAAATCATTGTTATAAAAAACTGGCGAAAACACATCGTTGCAAAATTTAAAGGTTTTTTAAATACATACCGCAACCTAAAACAAAATCGATATATACTTTTCATCCGTACTTACCCAAATTGATTAATGATCGTTACTTTCAAATGCACCGAAAGAACAAACTTAGCATTTAACATTCATCTAATAGCTAAATTTGCTGATGTGTTGTAATACGCCAGTTTAGTCTGTGGATAAAATGAGACAGTTTCTAGGGAAAAATATTCGAAAGGTGATATGCACGGGGTAACCAACAAATGCCCATTTTGCATTATTATCCATAAAATAGTTTAGAATTTCAGCGCGTCAAAAAGCTTGTTCGTGAAAAAATCTCTCTTTGCTAGCGGTTGTTTTTTATTTTGGCAGTCAGGTTGTAAATGACGGTATGGAGTTTTCGCTGGTCGCTATTCAAGAAGCTGATCGTCTATCTGATAATGCAGAAATACAATGGTCCGGAGCATACAACGCGCTCTGGATTATCCGTGAAAAAACAGGACGTTTGGAAACGATCAAGCCCGATAAACAACCCGTAGGTGGGCACAGCCACGCTACTTCTTTTACCACTCGCAAAATCAACATCGAAC
>CAYFTH010000070.1:0-16419 GCA_964346075.1 uncultured Fluviicola sp.
GCTCCGATCCAGGAGTGTGAAGTATCTTTCAATTTTGCTTTGATGTTGTTCATTCCATATCCTTGCTTAGCTTGACCGAACTTACCTTCGACTTGATTTCTTTCATTGAACTCTTCCCTGTTCTTTCTTTTTTGATACTTGCTAAGTTCAGGCTTCTTTCCCTTTTTGGATACTGTCATCCTTACTCCTCTTTCCTGACACCATTTGCGATTTTTGTTGGTTCCATAAATTTTGTCGACTTGCACCAACTCGGGATAATGGCCACGTAGTTTTTTATAGGCTTCTACGTGCGGAATAAGGTCTGCACTCTCATTATATGCATCCCAACTCAACGTTTCGGCTTTAGCAAAACCATCAGCATGAACAACGCCCATTTTTGTCCCGAACTCTACTTTCTTGCCAGATTTTCCGCGAACGATGGGACGGACCCAAGGCTGGTCAATACTTACAATACGGTCATTACAATGGTTTGATTTTTCACTGTACATCTTTCTTTGTTGATCGTTGAGTGTTTGAATGACATAAAAATACCAAAGCGTCTTACCAGACAACGGAAAACACTCAAATTTGTCGAGCATTTTGTTGATATTTAAAATGTTGCGGTCGAGGCAATTCAACTGATAACGAATACAGGAACGCAAAGCTTTCTTGTTTTTTTGTCGTTTCTTGGATTCTGCCAAATACTTTTTCCGAGCGATTTTGCGATAAGTTCTCGGCTTGACCTCTAACTCGCCCCGTAATTCCTCGAAAAGAAAATCAATGATTTTCTCGGTCTTTTCTCGCGCTTTGTTCAAAAGATCAAGGTCATTGGGGTATTTTATGTTCTGATCTGCAACGGTGGCATCCAACTTCATCTTTCCTTTGTTTTCCGTCTCATCACTACTAGCCGATCCATCACCATTACAAATATTGTAAAGGATTTCTGCATATTCATTGAAGATATCATTGCCAAGATTTTTCCGCCATTCCACAAACAAAGACGACGAAAATAAGGGTTTTGGAGCAAATTCATCAAGACCCAAAAAATATTGCATGTAAGGATTTTCTTCAATAATCATTACCGTTTCTTCATCGCTAAGATTTAATTTATGCTTGATGATAAGACTACCGATAATAAGTCTGGGGTTAACCATTTTACGCCCTTGTTCGGGGCATTGGCGAATAAAAATTGAGATACACTTATCCCAGGGAAAATGTTTAGCCAGCTTAATCCAGCGATTTTCCGCATTCAGGTTAATTTGATTAAGGCTCCCAAATTCCTTAATTTTGAGTTGGTGCTGTGAAGTGTAATCTACCATATGCAAACTTTTTCACTAATATAGCAAATAAGTTTGCATCAAAAACCCTTTTAAAACTCTTTTTTAGCTTAGTTATCAACAATTTAAAGAAGTCTGAGTGAACCCGAATTAGAAAGGATAACGCGTAGATTCACTTATGCTTTAGGGGAAAATATAGGCCCAGATGTTGATATACCAGCGCCTGATGTCAACACAAATCCACAAATTATGGCTTGGATAGCAGATACGTTTGCATCTACAAAATCGCCTTCTACCCGAATGAAAAACTTACATGTTGTTACAGGGAAACCAATGGGATCTGGAGGACTAGAAGGAAGGGATCGTGCAACTGGCTTTGGAGTTGTTGTCAATATTCAAGAATGGGCGAAATTACATGAAATCGATCTTAAAAATAAGCGCTTCATTGTACAAGGTTTTGGTAACGTTGGATATTGGGCTTCTCACTTTCTACATCAACTAGGTGCAAAATTGATTGCTGTTCAAGATGCAAGTGGTACATATTTTAAAGAAGGTGGAATTGATCCTGAAATGCTGAATGATTATACTGTAGAAAATGAAGGGAAAATTTCGGGGTTCAACGAAGCCACACTTATCCCAAATGAAGAGTTTTTTGGGCTTGATTGTGACATTATTATTCCTGCCGCTCTTGGAAATCAAATAACCATAAAAAATGCAGATCAAATAAGAGCTAAACTAATTGCTGAAGGAGCGAATGGTCCTATCGATAGTGAAGCTGAAGATTATTTATTGAACAATGGTTTTAAAATAATTCCAGATATTCTTTGTAATGCAGGTGGAGTAATTGGAAGTTATTATGAATGGCTCCAAAATAAGCGCAGTGAAAACTGGAAAATTGAGTATGTGCTAGAAATGATTGAGGATAAGATCAGTATTGCATTCAGAAAGACTGTAGATGCGGCTAATTTTCACGATACTGACTGGCGTACGGGAGCATATATGGTTGCTATGAAACGAATTGAGCAAACTTATAAGGAAAGGGGGGTTTTTCCATAATTATTTTAAAATCGATTCAATTGTGTTAAGTATTGGAGTTTTGGATAGTGGTGGATGCAATGTGAATGTAATGCCAACACCTGAAGATTTTGGGAAATTAAAGAAAGATGTAGTGTTTTATGTGGAGAACGATTCTGGAGTTGAGTGTGGCTACAGTAACCAAAGTTATTGGCAAAATGGAGGTAACCTTTTAACAGAGCGGCAAGCAGTAATAAGTAAGTCTGATGTGATACTTTTAGATGATACGCTTAATGAATCTGTTAATCCTGTTAAAAAGAAAATTTTTATCACTAATTTTAATGTGATGAAGGAGTATGAGAAACTAATGATGTTTTTATCTCAAAACGTAGATCTATACTCCTTTCATCACTCAACATTTCAAAATAAAGCTGCAGATACATCAATGAGAGAATTATTCATTGATTTTATTAAATTTTATTTAGGTGATCCCGTTCACCCTGATTCAATTTATGCATTCTCCAATGCTAAGGTGATTTCAAATGGTAAAATAATACATACGAAACTTATCAGTAATCTGAATCAATCATAGAATAGATTGGCACGGGGTTTCAACAGGTCGATTCACACCAATACAAAGGAGTGTTATTTTTGATCTTGATATAGAAACACCTTTGTAAAACTGTTATACCCCGTGTTTTTTTTGTTGATCTGAACCTTATATAACCCCATGTGCAAATTTTTAATAAAAATTACCTAAATTGTCCTAACTAATAAATGTTGAGGTATGAGTTTTTTTACTAAGGTTAAGTGGATTCTGGGTGTACTTATGATTTTTATGCTCGTACTCGCTACCAACCTCATTGATAGAAGTAATTTTATTAAAGTGAGGGAGTCTGTTATCTCGATTTATGAGGATCGGTTGGTAGCGAGTGATTTAATATTGAAAATGAATAATGCGCTACATCAAAAAAAGATAGCTGTTTTAGTTGATGATACTACTTATGAAAGGTCTCAACATCAAGATTTTCGTTCTGCATTTGAAGGAGCTTTAAAACTCTTCGAAACAACAAAGCTCACCCGAAATGAAGCGGACATATTTAAAGCCTTACAACAAAACTATGGGGTATTACTGGATCAACTAAACGCTCATGAATCTCAAGAAGCACTCCGATCAAGTATTGAGAAATTAAACGACAACCTGATCCAACTCAAAGAAATACAACTCATTGAAGGTCGTAAACAATTGACTAAAGGTCAGAAAGCAGTTGATACTGTGGAGTTATTTACACAAATAGAAATTTATTTTTTAATCGTTTTAGCGATTGCTGTACAGGTCATTATCATGTATCAACCGAGAAAAAAGTAGAAGATATTAGAACGTCTGCTGGAGTATAAAAATACACTTGGTGAAGTAGACCTCCACCAAGTGTAATTATTACGATTCATCAGTTAAGAAACGTCAAACCTTCCCGACCAAGATACGCCACTAATATCTGTCAACTTAATCGTATATGTTCCGCTTTCTAATTCTGAAAAAACCGCGTCCTCAATTGTAATAGTGGCTTTACCTCCTAATGGAACAATCATACTGTGAGCACCAGCTTTGACCTGAGTGACATATTTATTTTGTATGAGCTCTTCAGGATATTCAGCGAGTTCCGAATCTGTTAGCTTCAGTCTGGTATTGCCCGCACTATCCTCAATTGTGATCTCAATTAAAAATGATCCATAAACATCGACACCTTCAACGCGATAGATCTCGAAAGACAAGGCATCATTGGACGTAGAAATAGCACTAATTTCAATTTTAGGACGCACGGATTTGTTGTGCAATTCGCCCCAAACACCACCATGGAAATATTGATTAGTGAATAACGTGATGAATAGAATTAAGATAGAACCAGTCAGTACAATTTTATGTAACCGTTTTGGACGAATGGGGAGCACTCCGGAACCAAGGTACTGGAACCAGCGTTTTGTAGTGAAACGATAATTTTTTTGGTATAAATAATAGTCGATGGAGTATTTACCACTACCAGTAAAATAAATCGTGAAACCCGCAGCAATGCCCAGGATACCAATTTGCCATTCGTCGAGACAAGTTGTTCCGAGCCATCCAGAACCCAAGAGAATACCCATGGCCAGACTTATTACGCCTACACTCATGAGTCTCGAAAAAAAGCCAAAAATAAGTAGAAGTCCCACTATTCCTTCCACGATCGTGAATAGTGTCATGGCCCACCATAGACTGTCAGGATTTGTGACCAGGTATTCTATGATTGGCTTTATTCCCAATGCATTCGGTAGAAAATGATTAAACTTTTCTCCGATATAACCTGCTGATTCAGGATCTAGTTTGTCTGCTAAAAATAAGCGTCGCCAAAATGCGGAGAAATAGGTCCAGCCCACTACAAGTCGCAGTGATAAAGTGAATAACCCAGATAAATGATATGATTTGTTATTGATGATGTTTTCCATTATAAGATATGTTTTGTCTCGAATCGCGCTTTTAAACGATCGTATATCGCTTTCGGATTAAAAAAGGATACAATTGGTTTAATTCTTTATAAGCTCAATGCGAGTGATTATTTTTTAGTTGAGTTGACTCAACTCAATGAAAGCTGGTTTGCTTTCGATTCAATTTTTCAACTATTATATAGCGAGTAAGTGATCACCTAGAGAGTCATTGCTTGCTAACAAATAGCAGTGAACACCGATTGATTGGATAATGGTAACAGTTTGGGGCAATTGTATAAAATATATAAAGCTATATTTTGATAGCTGGTACGTGAACATAGCGCTTCGGTTTCATGGTTATATAAAGGTGAAAGTTTTTTCAGAAGGTGGCTGGGGGAAATAAAGTCATCGTCTATTTGTTTTTTACTGTTCTCCTGGAAAAACGTGGAGGATGTGTAGCGATCCTTTTCTTTGCCGAATCCAGTATTGCAATGATCCGAAGACTGTTCATTGAAATTTAGGTTTGTCTTAGCTGGATTCAGTTGTTCCGTAACGGGAAGGTCAACCATACGTTGTGCCGTGTTTCTAGTTCCACACGGCGCTATAAAAACAAGCAAAAACACTAACAACGACGAAAGCAACTTATCGTTTAATGATCTAAATTGTTTCAGCTTGAAATTCATATTACTCATAAAACGTTCAAAGAATGAAATTGTTTGAACGAAAATTAAATAATTAATATTCGAATGTCATACCCCCAACGAACAGAGTCAAAATTATATTTTCTCTCAATTAACCTGTACATTTGCAGCATGAAAACGAAAACGCTCAAAAAAAATAAAGTCAACGTCGTCACTTTGGGGTGTTCGAAAAACCTTTTCGATTCTGAGGTGATGATGGCTCAGCTGAAGGCGAACAAATTCGATGTTGAACACGAAGCGCGACAAGATGATTCAGAGATCGTTATTATCAACACGTGCGGATTTATTGATAATGCGAAGCAAGAATCCATTGATACGATCTTGCGCTATGCCGATGCCAAGAAAGAAGGGCAAGTGGAAAAGGTGTTTGTTTCAGGTTGTCTGTCAGAACGCTATAAATCCGAATTAGAAACAGAAATCCCCGAAGTTGATGCCTATTTTGGAACACGCGAATTGCCGCGTCTTCTGAAGACACTGAAAGCAGATTACAAGCATGAATTAGTGGGTGAGCGTTTGTTGACGACCCCTTCTCACTTTGCTTACTTCAAAATTGCTGAAGGATGTGATCGACCGTGTTCATTTTGTGCCATTCCCTTAATGAGAGGTGGACACCGCTCTACACCGATAGAAGATTTGGTGAAACAAGCAGAAAACCTTGCAGCCAAAGGCGTCAAGGAATTGATGCTTATCGCACAGGACTTGACCTATTATGGACTGGATTTATACAAAAAAAGAAATTTGGCGGAATTGGTGGACCGCTTATCTGATGTTGAAGGTATCGAGTGGATTCGTTTACATTATGCATTTCCTACGGGCTTTCCGATGGATGTGCTCGACGTAATCAGGGATCGTCCAAATGTCTGCAATTATCTGGATATGCCATTGCAGCATGGGTCTACTCGAATGCTCAAGGCAATGCGCAGAGGGACGACGCGTCAAAAAACAGAACAACTGATTACCGATATTCGAAATGCGGTGCCCGATATTGCTATACGAACAACCTTAATCGCCGGGTACCCTGGAGAAACAGAAGCTGATTTTCAGGAAATGTACGACTGGGTAGAAAAAACGCGTTTTGAACGACTTGGTATTTTTACTTATTCTCACGAAGAAAATACGCACGCTTACAATTTTGAAGATGATGTGCCTGATCAGTTAAAGAAAGAGCGTGCTGATGCGATTATGGAGCTGCAGTCGGGGATTAGCTACGACCTGAATCAACAACATATCGGTAAAACGAGAAAAGTGTTATTTGATCGCATTGAAGGTGATTATTTTATTGGAAGAACCGAGTACGACTCTCCTGAGGTGGATAACGAAGTGCTCGTGAAGAAGTCCGATGGATATGTGCGCATTGGAGATTTCTCGGAAGTAGTGATTACAAATGCCGATCACTATGATTTGTATGGGAAGCTTACGAATCAATAATAAAAGCTCGTTTGTTCTTAGGGTGAAACCACGAGTGGGTGAGTTTCCATACTTTATGATGAGTAGTGAAACCTGAATGAATAATGTCCTGAATAGTCAAATGTTCATTTTTTATTTAGAATGATTCTAGCTAAAAGAAAAATTAGTTATATTTGTTTAGAATAAATCTAAACAGAGATGAAAGCGGAGGAATTATCGTTTGAAAATTCATGGGAGGGATTACACAATCCCACTCTCGACAGTTGTTGCAAAAAGAAAAAATGTTGCAAAAAGTATGAGCGAAAAGGAAAGTTTTGTGGAAAATGTCCCAAACGTTAATCACTGAGAAATAGTTTTCGCTCTTCTGGTGATGGCATTGCACAAAAACCTGGCTTTATGCTGTGTCTGCGTTTAGCAACTTGTTCGTACACCCAGTCTCTTAGTGTTCTGGGGAAAAGCATGCCGATAAAATAGAGCACGGGATATGCGCCTTTTAAGTGTTTAGCAATCCGCAAAGCTCCCGTTGATTTGTTGTAAAGTTTACCTTCTTCTAAATAATATAACGTGTTCATTGCAATGGACACATTGCGTTGTTCAAGCACCTCTTTCGCGATATCAGACTGTAAGGCCGCGAAATGAATGGGGCGTTTGCGATGATTTAAAATAAATTGTACTGAGGTGTTACAAAAACCGCAATCACCATCGTAGAAGACAATCCTTTTCGGAAGATCATCTTTTTCGGATATGTTTGTAGCGTCGGTCATATTTATTGATACTTCAAATTTAATACTTTATATTAGGGATCTATATAAATGAACAAACGATAAAAAGAATAGATCATGAAAGTAGGAGTTTTATTATCAGGATGCGGTGTATACGATGGAGCTGAAATTCACGAATCGGTATTAGCACTTTTAGCAATAGAGGAGGCAGGTGCTGAAGCTGTTTGCATTGGAATTGACCAGCCACAACACCACGTGGTGAATCATATGAATGGGGAAGAGCAGGATGAAGAGCGAAATATGCTTGTAGAGGCATCTCGCATAGCACGGGGAAATATCAAAAACATCAAAGATGTGGAACCTGCAGACATCGATATGCTTTTGATTCCCGGAGGTTTCGGGAGTGCTAAAAATTTCACGAGTTGGGCATTTGATGGTCCACAAGGCGAAGTTTTACCCGAGGTGAAATTATTACTTGTAAATCTTGTGAATATCGGAAAACCAATCGTTGCGCTTTGTGTGAGTCCAGTAGTTGTGGCGAAAGCTTTTGAAGATTCTGAAATCCAACCATTTTTAACCATCGGGAATAAAGAGGATGGATCACCCTATGATATTGGCGGTTTTACCCAGGGTCTGGAAGCCACTGGAGCAAAGACAACAATGAAAAAAGCTTCTGAAATAAATGTGGATAGTGCTAATAAAATTGTGACGGCCCCTTGCTATATGATGGATACGGATTTAATCACCTTGCGCAACAATATCAAAGATGCCCTAACTGCAGGTATTGATTTAGCGGGATAGACACAACGTATTTGATGAAAAGTTAACTATCTTTATGGAGGCTTGGGCTGAAAATAGCTTAAGCCTCCATTGAATGCCTCCGATTGCCTATTATTTGTTGCTGTGTCTTTTTACACGCCGATGTGCAAAATAGTCCACGACTCCAAAAAGTACAATTAATCCAGAGGTGACGCATTTTTTGTACAAAGGTATGTTGTCAATCGTTTTTCCTTGTTCTCCCTCTTTGAAAATGGTTTCGACAACGACCAATACAATCATGAGCGCAGCACCCTGAACAAAATAGGCTCCTAACTTTGTGTAGGGGAGTTTTTCCTGCCCGCGTTGTAGGACTTTTAACGCCTCTGAAATACCACTCCAGGCTACAAAAGCAACGAGAACACCGTAAGAGATGGTGGTCCACAAATCGATATATGAATAAATGAAAATCATAAAATTTATCCAGGTTTTATTGGGGGGGACGAGGATATGAAAAAGATTAAAATTATAAAGTAAAATGAGTATGAGCGCTGACGGAAGCAACAAGGATTTCACTTTTTTGCCTTTGGATTTGTAGTGCCTGTATAGCGGTATGACAATGAAGGGAATGATACCTATATAGATCTGAACGATCAGTAAGCTATTGACATATATCGTCTCAACATCAAACAACCAAATTCCTGCAAGGTAGATAAGGTCAATGATTATTATAAAAATGAATCCAGGATCCCTCATTAAATATTCTAATTCAGACTTTTAATCGGGCACTCGCACTTATTGATTGGTCGGCGAAGTGTCCATTGAGATATTCGTACCTTCCTGCCATTGCCACCATTGCTGCATTATCTGTGCAATACTCAAATCGTGGGATATGTGTTTTCCACCCATATTGGCTCCCTGTATCTCGAAGTCGTTGACGCAGCTCTGAATTAGCAGAAACACCTCCAGCAATGGCGACTTCCTTGATGTTGTAGTGCTTCATCGCTTTGATGAGTTTATCAAATAACATATCCATAATGGTTGTTTGAACACTAGCACAAATAGCTTTGATGTGGTCTCGCACGAAATTTGAATCTTGCTTTTGTTCCTTTTGGAGGACTTGCAAAACATTCGTTTTTAGACCGCTAAAACTAAAATCAAAACCGGGTACGTTGGATTTACTAAACTTTATTTGGGTAGCATCTCCTTCCTGCGCGTAACGATCGATAATTGGTCCTCCCGGATAGGGTAGCCCCAACAGTTTAGCGGTTTTGTCAAAAGCTTCTCCCGCGGCATCGTCTTTCGTTGTTCCAACAACTTCCATATCATCGTAATCATTGACGATCACCAATTGCGTGTGTCCGCCCGAAACGGTAAGACACATGAATGGAAAATCAGGCTTTTCGCGCTCAGGGTCATCAATAAAATGAGCAAGGATATGCGCCTTCATGTGATTGACTTCCACCATAGGAATTTGCATACCCATGGCAAATGCTTTGGCAAAAGATGTTCCCACTATTAGACTGCCCAACAATCCAGGACCGCGCGTAAAAGCAATGGCATCAATATCATTTTTGTTTATCTGAGCGGTTTGAATCGCAGCTTCTACGACGGGAACGATGTTCTGCTGATGAGCTCTTGATGCGAGTTCCGGCACCACACCTCCGTATTCGCGATGCACCTCCTGGCCAGCTATACGATTACTCAATATGGCTTCATTTTTGAGTATAGCAGCGGAAGTATCGTCACATGATGATTCAATACCCAGAATGATGATGTCTTTATTGCTCAACTTTAAATATCTTTGTAATTAAGAATGACAAAGTTATTGAAAATACTGCGGAATATAGCGCTTTTTGTAAGTGAGCTGGCACTGCTTACAATTATTCTTTTCTTTTTCTTGATACGGACTTCAAGTTTTCAAACTTATTTGGGGCAGGTGGGATCGAAATATATCTCAAAAGAACTTAAAGCCAACGTGAGTATTGGTAAAATTGATATTGTCTTTTTTGATCGTGTTTATTTTGACGATTTAATAGTGGAAGATCAACAGGAAGATACCCTCGCTTCAATTGGAACTTTTTATACCAATATTGCTGGTTTTGACATTGAACAGCGGCGTTTTTCATTGGATGAGGTAGGGGTGAGTAACGCCACCTTTCGATTAGATAAAAAAGCAGGAGCCAAAAATACCAATCTTCAGTTTTTAATTGATTATTTTTCAAGCGATACTGCAGCTGTTCAATCTGATTTTTCGTTGCGTATCGCTCATGTAGATATCGACAACAGTCAATTTTTTTATAACAATCATCATCATAAGCGAACCGACTTTGGGTTAGACTACAACCATCTGGGACTAACAGCGTTGAATGTTAAGGCCAATTCCATCGCTATCACCCCTGAAACCTATCGAGCAGATATCCAACACATAGCGGTAGCGGATAGAAGTGGATTTTTACTTTCAGATTTTCAGGGAAAAGCCGAATTTTCTAAAAAGCGAGGGCTTAAATTGCGCAATGCAAAGATTAAAACACCATCATCGTTGATTCATGTCCCCCGTTTCGATTTAGCCATAGAAGCTATGTCCGATTTCAATTCTTTTAATGAGCAAGTTGCGTTGAATAGTCACATTTCATCTAAAGCATTGTCGCTCTACGATGTATCTTTATTTGCTCCTCAGCTACGCGGAATGAATGATATTGTTGCTTTAAACGTGCGTACAAAGCATCCTGTCAATCGCATGCAGTTGAATGATTTGATGCTATCCTATCGTCAGAATACTTACTTGAAAGGTGATTTTACGCTCATCGATTTTAAGCAGTTGACTACTGAAAATATCAATCAATATGTTGCTGAATTATCGGTGGACATAAGTGAGTTACAACAGATTCGGTTACCAGATGCTGTGCCCCGTGAAAAGATTGATATACCCGAGAGCCTGGCAGCACTCAACCGCTTCACATTGGTGAATACGCGGTTTTCAGGAGCTTTACATGCACTTGATGTAGATGCTTCAATGATTCAAACAAATCTGGGCAATATCTCATCGAGAACACCTCTTCATGTAAAATCGGACAGTACTTTTGACCATATAACCATTGCACATCGCAATCAGCAAAACACACTTTTACGTTTTCATCAATTTGACATTGGTGGATTACTGCAAAATGATCGAATGGGGAAATTAGATGGTAATGTGCGTTTGCAACGTATAAATATATCACCTCAGGGACTTTCCGTTAATCGTGCGAGCGGCACTTTCAGGAAATTACGAATTGATGAGTACGCTTATGACTATGTAATTATTGATCAGGTAAATTATCGTTTGGTGAATACCCGTACCCCTCAAAATATTCTAAAAGGTAAGGCATATATTCGCGACGAACATTTGGATCTTAGTTTTGATGGCTTTGCACAAGTTGGACAAAAACTTGCCATTGACGCAGCTATTGAATTGGAATGTGCTCATCTGGAGGAAATTAGCAGTCGCTTTAAAGATCGAGGAACACTCTATGCACATATAAAAGTGGACGCTGAAGGCGAAAATTTTAAGGCATTTAAGGGGGATGTTAATATGGATACTATTTATTATGAAGAAAATGGAGAACGCTTTCATACGCGTGATTTTAATGCTTCGATAGAACGTTCTTCAAAGAAGGATCGATTAAAGATACGTTCTGAATTGCTCGATGCTGATGTCGATGGGCAAATGGAGTTTAATAAAATTGGAAAAAATGTTCAGGCTGAACTCAATAAAATATTCCCTTCCTTTATTGCTGGTTACGATCATAAAGTAAAGGATACGAGCTTTTTTGACTATAATTTTGAAATAAAAGCACTGAATGAGCTACTGGCTGTTGTTTTTCCCAAGTTAAAAATCAGCAGAGGAACAACGTTGGATGGAAGGTATCTTGGCGAAAAACAGGAAATGAGTCTCAATGTGCATTCGGAATACGTTGAATATGAGCAAATGCGATTTGAAGCAATTGATCTCATTCAGGATGTCTACAATGACGAGTTGCTGGCACTGTATGATATTCAGCGTGTATATTTTAGCGATTCACTCACGTTTAAAGCGGTCCATTTTACTGGACTTACCTCTAAAGGCTTCATGGATTCACAGTTGTTGTTTCAGGATACGGATGATTCCCGTTCGAACATTGAGTGGTATACCCATTTGTTTGATAAAGATGGATTTGATATTGATATTCTCCCTTCTTATTTCACGCTTAATGATCATCGCTGGAAGCTAAATGATAGAGCGCACCTCAACTATACGGATAATTGCTTTTTTATTGAAGATTTCAAGCTCGAACATGAAGATCAATACATTGCAGCGAATGGACAGTTGTCCAATTATCCCTTTGATCACCTTAACCTCGACGTTATGAACTTTGATTTAGCTGATGTTGGAGTATTCCTCGGTTCAGATACGGATCTTCAGGGGGTGGCAAATCTGGTTGGATATGTATCAACTCCCTTTACGAATCCTACCTTTCAGGGGGATGCCGTTTTACAGGATTTCTTCATCAATCAGACAGAGGTTGGAACGATAAGTTTCGGTGCGGATTATGAAGCGTCAAATAACAATATAAAAATGTTTGGTGATATTATCTTCAAAGGTCGCAGAACCTTCGCTTTTGACGGCGATTATATTGTTAACAGTGAGGATGAAATCGAAGATAGTTTAGATTTTGAAATGAAAATGAATGGAACGGATATTAGTGTGTTAAATGAATTTCTTGACCCAGAGGTAGTGAGTAAGATTGGTGGTTATTTAGAAGGGGATATGGCACTCACCGGAACAATTATCGAGCCTTTACTGAAAGGTAAGGTAGATTTCACAGATGGAATAGCCAACCTGGCGATTTTAGGAGCTGATATGTATTACGAGGGAGAGATAGAGTCCGTGAAAGACGGGTTCTACATCAACAATATGCCATTGACAGATGAGGATGGAAATACAGGATTTATTACTGGATCTTTATTTCACAATAACTTTCGAGACTTTTTCTTCGAATTGATTTTTAACCTGGAAGATCATCCCGTGAAACGTGATCCAGAAAATCCGGCAAAGTCATTACCCGTAAGCCGGTTTAAAGTTATGAAAACCAACTATTCAGAAGATGAACCCTATTACGGAGATGCCTACATTACTGGAATTGCCAATATATCTGGTTATGCTGATAATTTATCGATCGATGTCAATGCCACTACTGAGCGAGGGACCAAAATATTTTTCCCCATGTATGGACCGACAACAATTGAGGAGGAAGGTTATATTTCATTTAAAACAGCAGGAGAAGATACGTTAGAAACAGATAAAAACAGGGTTGATTTGACTGGAGTTGATCTGTCATTTGACTTTAACGTTACCGATGATGCGAAGGTTAAATTGATTTTTGACAAGGACATAGGGGATGAAATTGCTGCACACGGTCAGGGAGATCTCCAGATGGGTGTCGATCAATATGGCGAACTTACACTCAGTGGTATTTATACGGTGACTGACGGGGTTTATAATTTTGCCATGGGACCCTATCGGCAGAACTTCCTCATAGAACCTGGAGGTACGGTACAGTGGACAGGTGATCCTTACGCGGCCAATCTCGATATAAAAACGTATTACCGCACCACAGCGAATCTTTCAGTGGTAATGCCGGATGTCATTGAAAATAAAACATCCGACAATGAGCTTATTCTTTCCTATTTGTACCTTGATGGTAACATTATGAATCCGCAGATTTCCTTTGACCTCGAAGCACCCAATGCCTCAGAAGCAGGAAAGGCAGTCATTTCCAGAATAAGAAGTGATCAGGATGAACTCAATAAGCAATTTTTCTCCATTTTAATATCGCGGAGTTTTATGCCGTTAGCTGGCGAAGAGAACAGGGCTGGAGGGAGTGGCGGCGCCCTGCTGGATTTAGCCGCAACGCAGATCAATTCATTGTTAAACAAGGTGAGTCAAAGCTATAAAATGAATGTGAATCTGGAAAACGATCAACTATCAGGACAATTTTCAGGAGAATTCGGTATGTCTAAGAATTTTCTGAATGATCGATTACAGGTTTCTGGTTCTGTGGGAGTCGGTTCGGTGCGCGATCAATCGGGGGCAGAAGTGGGCGCGCCTGGACAAAATACAATTATTGGTGACGTAGAAATTGAATATTATCTCAATGAAAAAGGAACATTCCGCATACACGCTTTCAATGAGTCAAACAACAATACAGTGATACAAAATAACAATCAGGGATTATTTACACAAGGGGTTGGTATTAGTTATAAAGAAGATTTTCATACCTTCGAGGACTTCAAGTTATTGCAATTTTTTGCAAATTTGTTTCGAAAAGAAGAATTTAAAATGGATTTACCAGGAAATAATAGGCGTAAACCTATTCCTGAGGAATATTTAAATGATCATACCATAAAAGAGAAGGAATGAAAAAAGTATTAGTAGCGAACAGAGGAGAAATTGCACGTCGGATTATTCGTACCTTAAAACGAATGAATATTCAGGCAGTGGCCGTATATTCCGAAGCAGATTTTGATGCACCTTTTGTTCACGAAGCAGATGAATCAGTTTGTATAGGACCTGCACCATCGGCGGAAAGTTATTTGGTTCAGGATAAAATTGTCGAAGTAGCAAAGGAAAAGAACGTAGACGGTATCCATCCTGGCTATGGCTTTCTATCGGAGAACGCGAGTTTTGCCGACCGTTTGAAAAAAGAGGGTATTCAATTGATAGGACCCTCAGCAGAGGCCATGCGTGTAATGGGAGATAAATTGAGTGCGAAGCAGCGGGTGAAAGCTTATGATGTTCCACTTGTTCCTGGAATTGATGAAGCTGTTGCGGATGTCGAGAAAGCCACTGAAATTGCTAAACAAATTGGTTTTCCTGTCCTTATCAAAGCTTCTGCTGGTGGTGGAGGAAAAGGAATGCGTCTCGTTCAGAAAGAAGAAGAAATGAAGGAGCAAATGCAATTGGCGCAATCCGAAGCGCGTTCTTCCTTTGGAGATGATGCTGTATTTGTTGAAAAATTTGTAACCAAGCCCCGCCATATTGAAATTCAGGTTTTTGCTGATAATCATGGTAATGCCATTCACTTGTTTGAACGAGAATGTAGTATCCAGCGTCGTCACCAGAAAGTAATCGAAGAAGCCCCTAGTGCAGTACTCAGTGAATCGCTGAGAGCAGAAATGGGAGCTGCTGCTTGTAATGTTGCTAAAGCATGCGACTATTCAGGTGCAGGAACAGTAGAATTTTTGTTGGACGCGGATCACAATTTTTATTTCCTCGAAATGAATACCCGCTTGCAAGTAGAGCATCCGGTGACAGAAGAAATTACAGGACTGGATTTGGTCGAATGGCAGGTACGCGTTGCGCGCGGTGAAAAGTTGACCTTACAACAGGAAGACGTAACACGTAATGGTCACGCCATGGAAGTTCGCGTATATGCTGAGGACGCGTTGAATAACTTTTCTCCTGATATAGGTACTTTAAAACGCTATCGTAAACCAACGGCAGAATACATTCGAATTGATGATGCCTTTGAAGAAGGGATGGATATTCCGATCTATTATGACCCCATGATCGCCAAGTTGGTGACCTGGGGAGAAAATAGAGAACAAGCCATTGACCGTATGATTGAAGCCATAGATCATTACGAAATAGCAGGTTTGCGAACGACACTCGATTTTGGTAAGTACGTCATGAAACATGAAGCATTTCGCAGTGGTGATTTCGATACCAACTTCATTAAACATTATTTCGAAGATCCTGAAGTGATGCATGAAGCACAAGAAGGTGAACGAAGAGCACTTGCGGCATCGTTGGACCAACTTTGGGAAGGCGTCATGGAACAACGCAAAAAAGATTTCGCTTCGAAATTAATCGATTGATTACTCATTACGGCAAGCATTCACAGCATATGGTTTCCGTTACTCAGTAGCATCTGTCTCCTTCAAAATGGTGGGGAGTGACGGTTGTAACTAATGAATTGATAGCCCTTTTTTAGATGATGTAATTCGAAGAGCAATGCAGTCGTTAAGTGCGCTCAGGTATTCGGATTACAAATTTTTGTGCTGTACTCAAATACTTTTTAT